>CALBCY010000346.1 GCA_937927195.1 uncultured Chitinophagales bacterium | reverse complement strand
TTGTTGTAGACGTAAATAAGCGAAGGCCTTTGGCTGCCGACTAAAGAAAAAATCAAGGTTTTTGAATAAATGTTCAAAGTGTTTTTTTAAGTTAAATAATTAATCTCAGAGCTGAAATTTCAGATATGTACGTGGATTTATCATAAATTGAATTGTTTTGACGCTACTTGTGAAATTATAGGTGATTTTACTAAACAGTTTTTCAAATTTGGAGTATTATAAAGTACCAGCAATGAAGAGGAAAGTTTTTTGAAATATGCCAAACCAAAGCATACTATTTTTAGTTTAAATACTGATCAAATGTCGAAAAATTCCAATATCAACATTGCTGATTTGCGTGGTCTTACCCGCTTGCTCACCGATGCTTCTTTAAACGTAACAGAGCTTGTCGAAGATGTTCATCATCGAATAGTCAATCCACCAATTTTTCCTACAACTCCGATTCAAAGTTTTATTTCTGGTGTTTCTGGTTTGGCTTATGGCAGTGTCCGTTTATCCACTAAGTTGATTGGTGGTGGTTTTGATAAAACTTTGGCTTTTATCAATCCCGAAAGAAGCATAGGACTTTCCCTTGAAAAGAAGGAAACCTTGTTGGCTGTATTAAATGGGGTGATTGGTGATCACTTGGTTGAGTCAAAAAACCCTTTAGCAACGAAGATGGAGATTCGAGTAAATGGAGCAGCGGTTTCTTGCAATGCTCAAAGTATTCGAAATGCACTTCCAGAAGTGAATGGTAAAATTCTTTTAATGGTTCACGGTTTGTGTAACAGTGATGCTATTTGGAATGGGGAAGAACACAATCATGGAACTTTATTGGCGGATGAAATGGGTTTTACGAGCCTGTTTTTGAAATACAACAGTGGCTTGCATATATCTAGCAATGGTAAAAAATTGAGTAGGTTGTTGGAAGAGCTGACCAGTAACTGGCCTGTTCCTGTTGAGGAGCTACACATTATAGGTTTCAGTATGGGGGGCTTGGTGAGCAGGAGTGCTGTGCATTATGCTGAGGAGCATAAAAATAAATGGAGAGGCTTACTTAAAAACATGATCTTTTTGGGCACTCCACATCACGGAGCTCCACTTGAAAGGCTAGGACATTTTGTGAACCAGATGTTTTCTTTGGTTCACTACACCAAACCCTTCACTCGCCTCGGTAATATTAGAAGTGTTGGAATCACGGATTTAAGATATGGAAATTTGATCCGAGAGGATTGGGAAGGGAAAGATCGATTTGAGGCCAGCAGAGATCAAAGAGAAAATATTCCATTGCCTAAAAAAGTCAATTGTTTTGCCGTTGCCGCTGTTTTAGAAAAAGCCAACAAAGGTGTCAAGGCAAGGTTTGTTGGTGATGGACTTGTGCAAGTCGACAGTGCTCATGGTTTACACAAGGACAAGCTTAAACAATTAAAATTCAAGAAAAAAAATACCCACATTGTATTCCAAACAAACCACGATGGGCTTTTGAGTGATTCAGAGGTTTACGATAAAATGAAGTCATGGTTGGCTTAAACATTGGGCTGTTAACCTTTGGCCATTAGCCACTGGTTCAATTGGAATTTCTTTTTATCTAGATTAAATCTGCTTATTGCAGCTCTTATTGATTCTTTTTACTTTTTATTTTAAGGAGATAAAATAAGTTCAAAGCTGTTTACTTGCTTGTGTGGGCCTATTTTACAAAGCTAAAGGCCAAAGGCCAATGGCTAAAAGCTCTGTGATTTGTAATTAAGCGCAGCGATTTTTAATCTCTAAGAGGTATTTTGTATCTTGTACCACCAAATATTTACTAATGCCAAAGGCTAACAGCCAATGGCCAAAAGCCTAAAAAAGAAAAAAATGGATTCTTTAATTATAACCAAAAAAGACGATTACGCAATTTGCCAAATAAACAATGGAAAGGTCAATGCAGTTGATCTTCAATTGTCGAAAGATTTGGATCAATTCTACAAAGAGGCCGCCGCCGATGATAGCATCAGCGGAGTTATTTTGGCTGGTCGTCCTAACTGCTTCAGTGCTGGTTTGGATGTGATGAAATTGGCAATGGGCGGGAAAGATTATGCCTATGAATTTTGGAAAGTCAATTTAGAATCTCTTCAAACCATGGTCAATTTTTCGAAGCCAGTAATTGGTGCCTTGACAGGATATGCTCCAGCGGCAGGAACGATCTTGGCTTTGACCACCGATTATAGAATAATGGCTAGAGGTGAAAAGCATGTTATGGGAATGCATGAAATAAAACTTTCAATGTTGATTCCTGAAATGTATTTTATCATATACCACCATTGGTTGGGTGATCACAAAACATCTGATTTAGTTTTCAATGCCAAATTGATGCAGGCAGATGATGCTGTTAAGAATGGTCTTGCACACGAAGCTTGTGAAGTCGATGAAGTCCTTCCAAAGGCAGAGGCAATGATGCAGAAATGGTGTAAAAGTTACAATCGTACCTTCAGAAGAACAAAAGATTATTTAAGAAAAGATTTAAGATCGAAGATCAACGATGTGCACATTGATGTCATGGTTGACGAGATTGTTGATTTCGCATTTGATCCAGAATCGTTGAAACGTTTTGGAGAGTTTGCGATGAGTTTGAAGAAATAGATTATTCGCTGTTCGGTATTCGCTGTTTGGTACCTCTTGGCCTACACAAAGCGCAACTAAATGCAAGAGTAAATTGTTAGGTTTAAGTTGTAAATGAATTGGAGCTAAGGTTAAATTTAAGCAATGGTTTTCCATCTTATGTGGGCCGGGAGGCCTACTTTTATTTTTGTCTACTACAAATTTTCAATTATGTAGTAACGAACAGGATCGCCAAACTGGGTTGTGCTTTTGGGTTGCGCCCCAATAGAACCATTGTGTTTGCCCAATTTGTTTTCATTGGCCTTTCCCTAATCAAACATCAATCGATAAGGTTCTATTTAGCAAGTAAAACTTTTCGGTGCGGATAAGGGATGTCGATGTCATTTTCATCGAATTTATTCTTAATAGTTTCTAATAAATCAGAGCTTATTATCATTGCGTTGCGTTGATTTTGTACCCAAACAAAAGCTTTAAGGTCAATTGATGAATCGCCCAAGTTGATCAATCGCACCACAATGATTGGACTGCCATCCGTTTTTTCTTTTGCAGTCCTTGCATCAATTGATAAAGGATGCTTCATGGCCTCTTCTTGAATGATTTGTCTTGCTTTGGCTATGTTGCTGTCATAGCTGATCCCAAAAATTAAGTGTTTGCAAATTTCTCCATCTCCATAATCAGAATTAATAATTACTTCGTCACTGATAACTGAGTTCGGAACAATTATTCTTTTGTTTTCATAATCTCGAATTACGGTATGCCTTAGGGTAATGTCTTCAATAATGCCTTCCAAATCTCTTGACTTCATTAAGATTTTATCCTTGATTTTGAAAGGTTTGAAAATTACAATAAAAAGGCCACTGACTACATTACTTAAAGCCTGTTGAGATGCGAAACTAATTGCAAGGGCCAATACTCCTGCCCCAGCCAATAATGTTGTGCCAATGGCTCTCAGTGCAGGAACGGAATAAATAGCGAGTGTGAAGCCAATTCCATAAATTAAAGCAATCAAGACATATCGGAGAAAGTAGTAGTTGGTTTTGTCCAAGTCTTGCTTTTCTTCAATTCTTTGGATGAACCTGTTAAACATTCTTCTAGCAAATCTAGCAACGAAAAATGTTAGAATGATGGTTACGAAAAATGAAACAATGCTGTTGAGGTTGTCTAGAATGAAATCTATCATAATCTTATTTTATGTTGTCTATATAAAAAAACCTCCAAACCTTTTTCGTTTGGAGGATGTAAGTTACAATTCATAATAATATTAACAGTGCAGAACTTCTTCCATTTGTTTGTTATTTTATGATTGAATATTTATTTTGAAAAATTAATTCAAGAAAGATTTTGACTGAGCAATTAATTCATTATCCTTGATGGCGCCAGAATTTATTGCTTTTTTTAGCAAGGCTGATCCTTCTGCTTTGTTTCCAGTTTCACAAAGTGCCAATCCTTTTAGACAAAGAAAAGATGGTTGATTCCAGTTGGTTTTAGTCGCCATTTCAAAGTAATTCTTTGCTTTGTCGTAATCCTTTGATTTGAAATGTATTTCACCGAGCATTTTATTGATTTCAATATTATTCGGTCTAATCAAACTTTCTTTTTTCATAGCTGAAAATGCTTTGTCGGGATCTTCAAACAATTCTAAATAGATATTTGCTGTTTCTAAACTCATATTGTGTCCACTTTCAGTATCCTCTTTCATCATCTCCAATAGATCGTTTCTTGATTTTTCAAATTTACTATTTTCCCCTTTTAGTTTTTGAATTTTTGCTTTGGTAACATAAAAAGAAAACTCAGGCATCATTTCACAAGCATCGTCAATGGTCTTTTCAGCTTGATCTAAATTGCCTTTGTCCAATTCCAAGCTTGCTAAGTTCGCCAAAGCAAATGCATATGTAGGTCTTTCTTTTATACACAATTGGAGTTGATTATTGGCCAATTCATACTTTCCATAATTCATGTACATTTCGGCCAATGTGTTTCTTGCCCAAGCGGTATTTTCATGTCCAGGAATTCCAGCAGAGATTGCCAAGTTCATCGCCTCAACAGCACCATCAAAATCACCATGTAATTCTCGCAAGTAAGAAATTCGAGCATAAGAACGAAGATCAGGTTTGATGGAAATCATTTTATCCGACATTTTAACGGCTTCGGTATAATTGCCTAATTCTACATTGGCATCGCAAAGGACACCATAAACTTGTGCATCTTTTTGTTCGATATTTAATGCTTGCTTTCCCAATTCTAAAGCTTCTGTAAAATTGTGTTGAGACAACATAACCGAGGCTTTACTTGTCAGTGCCTGATAATGTAAGTTTTTATTCTTTGGAGGATTTTCGAGCACTAAGTCCAACACATCAATAGCTGCATTGTAATAATACGGATGATCCCCCGTTATTCTAGCTTCTTGCATATAGATGGCTGCTAGGTACAATGCCGATTTTGCATCGCCAGTTGTTCTAACTTTTTGATACAAATTTTGAGCCTCTTCTTTAATTTTAGGCCATTCGCTTGTTTCAGCTAATTGGCCAACTCTGTTTTGAATTTCTGGTAGGTCATGATTGGTGTTATTGGCTTTGGAATTAGACGGGATATAGTTCGTCATTTTACTTTCCGTGTTTGCTTTTGATTCACTGTTGAAAGAGCAACTGAAATGAAACAATTGTGCAAAGGCCAATAAAACAATGATCAATTTTGTTTGGATAGTTTTCATATTGATGATTTTTTAAAGTTATTGAGAATGAAAGAACAATGAAAAATTGAGATTGCTATTTGATTGTTCTTTTGGTGAAAGAATAGAAATACTGGGTGGTCATTTCTAATTTAAAATCTGGTTTAAAAGCGGAACAGCTCTTAAAGCTGTTCCGCAAATAAGCTCATTTGGTCAAGGTATCCAGTTTAATATTTAACCAATTGAGTGCTTACAATATCATTACTTTGTCTCAACTGCAACAAATAATATCCCGTAGATATCATTGATAGATCTACGCTTACCTGATTGTTTCCAGGAGATGGATTGTGATCTTTAGAAATCAATAATTTCCCCATTGCATCATAAATTTGAATGGAAACGGTTTCGGTTTCTGTGGCAATGTATTCAAAGTTTAAAATGTCAAGTACTGGCTGTGGATAAACATTTGAGATTCCAAAGGATCCTACTTTTTCACGGTTAAGTGAAACAATGCCATAGACTTTTTTCTGCTCTTCAATATTGACCTCAATCAGTCTGTAATAAACCTGACCTGATTGTGTGTAGTTATCTAGGAATTCATAAGATTGACGAGTATTTGATTGGCCAATTGATTGAATAATTTTGATGTCTCTGAAATTCTGTCCGTCTACTGATCTTTGTAGCGTGAAATATTTACTGTCGACTTCAGAAGCGGTTACCCATGAAATCAAGTTTCCATTGTTTTTAACTGTACCGTAAAATTCAATCAATTCAACATCAGTGGTTGTGCAATCAACAGTCGTTTGAGATTCATTTGTAGAACAACCAGTAACATCAGTGATTGTTAAATCATATCCAGTTCCCGTTGTGTATGCTCCTAAAGTAAAAGGCAACATCTCATCTGTTAAAGTAACCGTTCCAGCTCCTCCAACATCTAAGGTGTAAGGGGCAGTTCCACCACTCACATTTACCAATAAGTTATAGTTGTTGTTATCAGGACTGCAAATTAATTCTACCCAAAGCGTGAATTCTTCACAAGCATTGTCTTCCAATGCTTCAGCTTCTCTTCCACTACAGTTTCCTGTTCCAGAATAAGGAGCAGCCACATATGGGAAGTTACATCTGAATGGCTGATCGTTCTCATCAACTCCAGTTGAGTAGGAAATTACATTCAACAAATCTGAAGTAACTGGAGAAGCTGTTGGATCAGTGACATCATAATCATCGTACCACAAACCAACAGCAGCTAAAACAGCTCCAGCAACCGCTTGTAACTCGATTCTTGTAACATCATCTTCCAATCTTCTACCGTTAGGGAATCCATCCATATTGGGGATGAATTCAATAGCTGTATTGCCAGCAAAAGCAGGAACAGTTAAACCAGTAACAGCAGCACTAATTAAACCCAAAGCACTGAAATCATCAGAGTCTCTTGGAGTTGGTGGCACTGCCATATTCAATCTCAACATATCTCCAGCATTTGGTAAAAAGTTGTTTACAAAAGGCTTTCCTGCGTTTAAAGGATTACCACCTTTGGCAGCTACAGCCAATTGATATGGAGGAAAGTTCGGAACTCCTGTATGAAATGCAGGCCACAAATCAACAGAACGTGGTTTACCAGCATCAGGCAATAAAAGTGTTCCAAAAACAGCATCGTCCAATGCAGTTCCTGCTACAAGCGGATCGCCTTTCAAGATGTATAAACCGTCCGCGCCGTTTGTGAAATCAAAGCCTGGGAAAGTTGGCCCTACAAGACCAGCTAAAGAAGCCGTTTGAATTCTAAGTGGTGAGAAGGAAGGAACTGCTCCTCCAAATGCATCATCGTCCATGTACAATCCTAATTCTGGATTAAAGAAATACTCATAGTGAGCAGGGTTCTCGTTGTAAGGTGTTAATGCATTCCATTCATCTTTAGATCCAATTGGAACGACTGCTTCATTTGTCAATGGCATTCCCAAACGAGAAACTTGTACCCAGTCACCAGAATAAGATTCTGTTCCTGTGCTTGCATCTAATGTTCTAATTGCTGGACGACTTGCCGAAGCCCAAACTCCAATAACAAAATCTCCATCTAAAATATCAGCTGCTTCAGAAACATCCTTGCCTTCTTTTTGAAGAGTAGAAATAGGAACTTTAATCGCAATGGAATGAACATTGTAACATTCAAGACCATCTCTTCCAATACTTCCATCTGCTCTAGGCATATCACCTAGATCAAATACACCAGCCAAATCAACAAAGAATGGATCTTCAGCAGGTCCGCAATAAACAGTTTCACCCGTGCTTGCAGTTGCAATAGAGTTTTGAATCAAAGTTTCGTGACTGTATGCTCCAAGTCCAACCCCACTTTGGATTGATCTTGGACCGATGTTGTTTGGAGGAACAATGCCATCTGTAACGATGGTTTCAAATGTCATCCCACCATCCATACTTCTTTCTAAAGTATAGGTTGTTTTTAAGTTCTCTGCTCCTAAACGGATATTGAAAAATGTGCTTGGATCCTCATTCGTTTGATTGAACGTAGCTCTGTAAACAATATCATCACCAGTCGTAGTAACATCATTGTCGATGTGAATTTCATATCGAATGTTTTCACCAAAGGTGTAATAGTTTGGTCCACCATGTGGCAATTGTCCTGGAATATAGTTGGCTATAATGGTCACTGTTGATGGATCATCTGGACTTCTAAAGGCATACAAGTCCGTATTGTCTGCCAGTGGATCATTTGAAATCAATGGGGCCTCTCTGTGACTTGAGGCCATTGTATTTATTTGAGCTAAAAGAAGCAGCACAAATAAAGAATATTGAATTATATATTTCATTAAAATTATTTTAAAATGTTATTAAAATTTGGATAGTAGATGGGAGTAAAAAATACTCCCATCTCTCAATCACTTTACTGTTTTACAAATACCCTTAAATTTAAAATTCACCCCAAGTATTTGCGAAGTACCCAAAACTTCAACAGTAAAATCTATCAAGAAAACCATCCTTTCTTATGGAATTATTGGTCCAGTTGTGTCTAAATAAATATCCTCTGGTATGTCTGAATATCTAACAAACAAATCTGGAGCAACATCCCCCATAGCAGCGGCATCATAAATGATTAAGCTTCCACCATTGGTTTTTTCTGCAATGTAAATGTAGTGGCCACCATCTCTGTCATCAATGGCTACATCAACAGGATTTCCCATTTTAGTGCTCATTCCGATAACTGATCTGGTTGGTGCAAGAGACGTTGCACCACTTGCAATTGCTCCGCTAACGCCACCAAATAAATAGTATCCACCATCCATGTTGAATGCTCCCCCAGAAGCTGCACCAATTTCAGTAACAACTAGTACATCTAAAACTGGTGAGTAAGTAATCCCATGTACCCGTGTAGCACCAGTAATTGAAATTTCACTATCAGGTGCAACCGTACCATCCAAAGATGCTGGGTTGTTGTAAACTTGGAATGCGTCGGTCAGATCTTTTGCCACAAATAAACGATCTCCTGCTGGGTCATAAGTAATTCCCCAAGGTTGGCCGTTTAAGTTCAAAGTTCTACTTGCACTAAC
>CALBCY010000345.1 GCA_937927195.1 uncultured Chitinophagales bacterium | reverse complement strand
CCTTTTTGAATGTAGTTGATTCCTTCAAAGTAATCTCCACGTTCAATTTCTAAATTGCCTAATTGAATATACAAGTATCCATATAACTGATTGTTTTCACAATCCTCTTTATAGACTTTTTTTAAATAAAATTCTACTTTTTCCAATTCTTGAATAGCCAAATATACAGAAGATCTTGTTACATGAAAATGTCGGATCAAATGAATTTGTATTAGAACATCATCGCAATGTTTGGTTGATTTCGATAGTTGAATGGCATGCTCATAGTAAGCATCATATTCCTTAACTAAATCCAATAAGCCACAAATTTTGATAAGATGATAACAGGTAATCATTTCCAGTTTGTTGTAAGCTGGATTATTCAGGTCTTTCAGAAGTTGAAGATGCTCCGTTAAACTCAATCGACATTCTTTCAAGCTGATTTCTGTATAGAAAGAATGGCCATGATAAAAAAGTGTTGTGCTTTTGCTTAGCAGTGCAATATCAGATTGATAAGATTGTAAGACAATTTGATGGGCTTCTTTGACACTTTCTAGAGCTCGCTTTTTTAATCCTGCATAGATTTGTACAGTTTGGCGAACCAACAAAAATTCTGCTTTCAATTTACTTGGCAGATCGATTTGAGCCAATTCTTTAATCAGTTCTTTTGTTTCTTGCTTTAGAGATAATTTATGAAACAGTTCGGTTAAATGAATCTTTGTGGTCCATTCCATTTCATTAGACAGTTCAAGACTGAGTAATTCTTGAAACACTTTAACAGCTGTTCTGTACTCCAATTCTTCTTTTAATTGGCAGGCTCTTTTAAAAAGCTCTAACTGTGGGGTAGGCATGATTTAGTTAATTTGACCAATATATTTGTAATTATTTGTATCTTATAATACTAAATATATCGTCAAATATTCAATAATCCTGTATTTGATGAAGCTTTAAAAAGTTATTGTTTGTTATTAGACATTAGCCTATATAAACTAGTAATTTTCATTGCACTAGGCTTTGTTAAGTCTAGTTATTGTGTTACTAGAATTGTAATCAATTTTTGAAGAAAAGGATCAGTAAGTTGACTGGCTTGTTTTAATTCTGAAAACTGAAAGTATTGCTATTGTTTCGCATCTGGAAGACCCAATTTAGCTCTGTTGACGAACCAAAAATCCATATCAGTTACTTGGGTTACCCCATCTAAATTTCCATCTGTCAGGCTATAAGTATCTATCGAAGCAGGATTTAGTTTCCAGGCATCAAAGTCGGAAACCTGAATGTCACCATCCTGATTATAATCTCCAGAGAACATAACTGTGGTCCCATTTCCAATATCCTTTAACTGCAAGTTTCCAAGTGCTTGGTCATCGGAGAAGGTGAAATTAAAAACACTCAAAGAAGCGCTTGATGTTATAGACCATGCACTCATTATATCTAGGTGGTTTCTATGTCTTAGAATAAAATAATACGATTCTCCGTAAGGAAGATTTTTAAATTGCAAAGGTGTTCCGTCTAAGCCAAGAACCTGACCGTTTTTCATAATCAAAGCTGCTTGACGTTCTGCAATGGTTGTTCCGTCACCACCTTCAATTTCTGGGGTACCGCTGTGTGCTTCCAACAAAACCCAATCAACTGTGTTTTCTGGAAATTCATCATAAGAAGCAAAAGCCTCTTCCCCAGCATAATTATAGGTTGGGGTATTAAAGGGTTGGGCAAGTGGTAAAATATTGTCCGTTAGTAAATGATTGGTCATTTTTCCAGTGGCCATATCATAAGCTCCTTCCAAAAAGGCATTCATCAAAACAGGAGTTACTGGAATCACTATTTCTTCGATGCACGTTATTGTAATAGCAGTGGAGAAAGAGCAAGGAGAATCAAAAGTTGGTATTTCATAGTCAAACATGACCAGTTGCCCTGAATAATATGAAAAATCAATTCCATCATCAAAATACGGGTCTAAAATTTCACCATCCTCTGTTTCTATAAAAAAGAATTCCTGACCATTGTCGCAATTTTGGAAGAAAATAACTCCAATATTGGCCTGCTCACAATCGAGCATCAATCGAAGCTCTGGCAGAGATTCAATGTTTTCAAGATACTTTTCGCGATCCGATCCAGTCAATTGTTCAAGAAATTGGCCGTGAATTGAATTTTGAATTTCAACAGGTGTATAGGAATTATTTTGAGCGAATCCTGATATATAAGATATACAAATACAAAAAGTTAGTATAAGGAGTGGATGTGTACTTTTCATGTTACAATAATATTCTAAACTGATGAAAGATGCCAATTTGTTTTGACTATTACCCTAATAAATAGCAGAATATCTATAAGTAGATTGCATATTTTGTAAATGCATTGAATTTCAACTCCAATATCGGTCTATCCAAAATCTATTTATTGGGGATTGTTATTAGTTTTTACAATAAAATGCATAAAAATGTTGCGTTTATTTGTTGCTTCTGGCTTCTTAACAATTTTCAAACGGGTCTTCCTTCGCGTGAAATGAAAATTATTTCACTCAGTCAAAAACATTTTAATATTTGCCATTAAAAAAGCCAATGCAATTTTAATTGCCTTGGCTTTTCCTAAATTTTAAGCTAACAAATTTTTATAAGTAGCCTGAATTCGATTTAATAATTATAGAGTTTTGGGAATTGAACACACTTGGTTCATTTAAAAGTGATGCTTTTATTTGTAATTGGGATATTGTAGGGGAACTCAATTGAAACTAATGGTAATCGGTGGCTATCAGGTTTTGGCCAGTAACAAAATTATATCCATCAACAATGAGTTGAAAGGTAACATCAAGTTCTTCAATTGAAAGTGGAGTATAAAGCATGACAAAACCTTCCCAACCTTCTTGACCTTGAACAGCAAATGGATGATCTATGGCCCAAGCTGACGCTACCGCCTCACTAGCTCTTTCAGGATCCAAGAATATGTGTAGGCTTCCATCATCGTGAATGTGCCCCAATTCTCTACCACTTATTACCGCACCCGGATTGACCAAGCTTAAATTTTCTTCCAGCGACAATCCTTGCCAAGACAAAACCACGGATGGACGTTCTTCAATTCCTGGGATGGAGTAAACACGTCTTCGTAGTTCTTCTAGAACTTCAAGTACTGGTTCAACACCGATCTGATGATGCGGTACACCAGAAGTGGTTTCTGTACGTGGACCAGGTCTGTCTGTTAAAGGTTGATATGCTGATATTTCTGTTGTATCATTTGAAATTTCTGTTGGAGCATCTGGCATTTCTACTGTAGCATCTGGCATTTCTGTTGGATCATTTGGCACCATTGGCTCTTCTTCTTTACAAGAAGTGATCAGGACTAAGCCTATTAATATTATTGACATATACTCTTTCATTTTGTTCTTTTATTTAATTAACAATATAATTACTAGACGTTAGATGCTAGATTTTAGACTGGAATGTGTGTAAGAAAAATATTTTCAATGTTTTGACATGATGTTTAGAATCTAATGTCTATAACTATTACTCACATTAACAATATAAAAACTAGATATAGATAGAAATTATTCAAAATGGCCTGCAGGTTCATTTCTATGATTTTCTTTGATATCAAAATTAATGTAGCCACGCAGAAGATTCAAGGTTAAAATATGGCGACTTAGGGTAAACATTGGAAAATTTGATAAAACCCGATTTTTTTGTTGAAAAATATTTTGTTACGACCTAAAGAGTGCTTGGATAAGCCTTGGGTTACTTAGGCTGTTTTTGATAGAAGTCCATATCAGTTTTTTTTGTCAAAAAAAGCCAATGCAATTTTTAATTGCATTGGCTTTTTAAAATACCAACTAAATTTTCGTTGTTCTTATTCATACCTACCTGAGGCCGATCTTAAAACAGAACAATATTTCATCTTAAAAAAAAGCCGTATTATTTGTGCCTAGAAAATTACTTTTTTGGTACAAAGACAAATGGTGTTACTTTTGTAATCCGCCATATTTTATTCCTGTCAGGTCTGCCATATCTTTCTTCCAAGTAGTTATGTCTTTTTGATTAAATAAACTTAAGTGATTATGACCACAAGCTCTTGCCATTACACTCATCAAATGAGCCGAAGCATTGAAGAAATTAAAAAGCTGTATGGCTGCCTTATCGATATTCAATCGTTTTCTAAGTTCAGGTTTTTGTGTGGCAACGCCTGAAGGGCAGTTATTGGTATGACACATTCGGGCTGCTACACATCCTATTGATTGTATCGCAGAATTGGATACTGCAATACCATCAGCCCCTAGCGCCATTGCTTTGATAAAATCATCAGGAACTCGAAGTCCGCCTGTAATGATAAGCGTCACATCTTGCCTCCCAATTTTATCTAAATAGTATCGTGCTCTAGCTAGCGCAGGAATGGTCGGTACCGAAATGTTGTTTCTAAAAATCAAAGGAGCGGCACCTGTTCCGCCACCTCTACCATCTAAAATAATATAGTCAGCAGAGGCGTCCAATGCAAACTGTATATCCTCTTCTATGTGATTGGCAGAAAGCTTAAACCCTATTGGAATTCCTCCAGAAATTTCACGCACTTTATTTGCAAATTTTTTGAAGTCTTCTGCTGTGTTTAAATCGTCAAATGTTGGTGGTGAAACGGCGGGAGTCCCTTCCGGCAAGTTTCGTACTTTCGCAATATCACCAACTACCTTATTACCCGATAGATGTCCTCCAGTTCCAGTTTTAGCGCCTTGTCCGCCTTTAAAATGAAAAGCTTGAACTCTTTTCAGTTTGTCCCATTCAAATCCAAATTTTGCTGAAGCATATTCGTAGAAATATTTTGTATTGGCTTCTTGTTCTGCATCTAACATTCCGCCCTCTCCCGAACAGATTCCTGTCCCTGCTAACTCTGCTCCTTTTGATAAGGCAATCTTTGCTTCTTTTGAAAGTGCTCCAAAACTCATGTCGGAAACAAAAAGTGGAATATCTAATTTGAGTGGTTTTTTGGCATTGGGGCCAATGATTAATTCTGTACCAACAGGTACGTCGTCCATAAGGGGTTTGGTTGCCATTTGTGCAGCAAGCATCTGAATATCTTTCCATCTTGGTAATTCAGGAATTGGAACGCCCATCGCTCCCATTTCTCCATGATGTCCCGTTTTACTCAAACCATCTCTTGCCAATGCTTTAATGTAAGCCAAAGTAGGTTCTTCTTTGGTTGATCCAGAAGATGATATTTTTGCGGGTTCATTGCTTTCCGTTTTCTCGCCTAATGTAGCATGTGTTCCATCGCAATAGGGTGGACTCTTGGTTTGTTTACACATGCACAATGCTGCGTCACCAGTTTCGTCTGCAACAAATTTTAAAGGGGTAATATCGGTTGTTCGATGGGAGCCATCACAATAAGGTTGATTACTACTCAATCCACAAGCACACCAATATTTTTCTTCTCCTTTTTCTAATTTAACTACAATAGGTTTCCTATCTGCAATTTTTGGTTTTGACATAATGTTTATTTTATTAATAAATTTTTTATTTCCTTGAAATTCTATACACAGCTATAAATGCCAATATTTCAATTGCAACGATCACCACATGGATCCAAAAATCGGCTGTTGGGGAAGCTGGTGCATTTAGCACTGGGTATAGTGGGTCAATGATTGTCTCCAGACCTTCCCGCACGATGTTCATTAGTAATACCACTAGAAACTGTTTTGGGTTTTGGGTTATCATTACGAAAATAGATGCAATTGCCATAACTAAAGTTCTTGCACCCATTTCATAAACAAGGTTTAGCATTGGCACACTGTTTACGGATATACCAGAATCGGCCATCATCTGATGATTAAAAAAGTACATGTAAACTTGGCCTAACATAATAAGTATTAGGATAGCTTGAACGATGTTTACCCAAAGAGGAATCTTATTGTTTTTCTTTTCAGATGCCATGGTATTTTCTATTTCGATTAGATTAATTTGGTATCTGTTTTTATTTCTAATAACCCGGGACCCTTATGATCAATTAATTGTTTCATTCCTAATTGTAAGTCTTGTCTATTTGTAATTGAAAGTCCGAAGCCGCCACAGCCTTTAGCATAGGATGCAAAATCAGGATTGACCAAATCTGTTGCCCATTTGTCCCAACCACCAGCACGTTGTTCTTTAGTGATTTTACCAAGTTCACTGTTATTAAGGACTATTAATTTTACAGGCATTTCATATTTTACTAAAGTGGAAAACTCTGCTAAATATTGACAAATCCCACCATCTCCGGCTACTGCGATTATTGGTCTGGTATCTCCAACTGCCGCCCAAGCACCAATTGCGGCAGGCAAGGCAAAACCTATTGAACCTAGATAACCTGACATTAAAAAGTTGTGTTGTTTTGATTCAAAGTACCTTCCGAAAGAGTATGCGTTGTTTCCGACATCTACACACATCACTGCATTTTCAGGTGCTTGTTTAGTCAGTTCATCAAAAACAGCGATTGAGCTGACTCCTTTTCCACGATCCTCATTAAGGCGTTTTTGTTTTTCTTTCCGCCAAATCTCCCAACGATTGGCGATTTCTTCGGTTTGATCTACTTTATTTTGAGATAGTTCTTTGGATTGTTCAGTCAGTATTCCAACTGTTCTTGAAATCTCTCCATATACAGGACAGTCAATTTTATGAAACTTGGCTATGGCCAACGGATCAATATCAATTTGAATAATTGGTTTCTTGGGAGTGATGCCTGTGTGCTTGGAGAAGGAAGCTCCTATTACAATTAATAGATCTGTTTCATTCATGAAATAAGAGGCTATTGGTGTTCCACTTCTTCCCAATACTCCACATCCCAATCTATGATGATCAGAAATTTGGCCTTTGCCTTTAAATGTTGTCATGACTGGACAATTCAATTTTTCAGCTAATGAAATGATGGGATCCATATTAAATCTTGCGCCATGACCAACAATTATTACAGGTCGTTTTGATTTTTTAATTTGATTTATAGCCGATTCTATTTGTTCTTTAGGAGGTGCTATGCTAAGCAATGAAATTCTACCATCTGAAGTTTGTGCCTTTGTATCTTTGGCGGGTTGAACTTGGATTTGATCAGGGAAAGTAAGGTGAGATACATCTCTTTTTAAAATAGCGTGCTTAATGGCCAAGGTCATTAATTCAGCATGTCTGCTTTGCTGTTCCACTCTTTGGTTGAATTCAGCCACAGTCTGGAATGCTCGAACTAGATCTACTTCTTGAAAATTTCCTGTACCTACGACCTGAGTTGCTACTTGACCAGTAAGGGCAAGGATAGGCGATCTGTCAACTTTGGCATCCCAAAGGCCAGTGAACATATTCGTGCTTCCTGGACCAGCAATAGCAAAACAAGCAGCTGGCTTTCCTGTGAGTTTACCATAGGCAGATGCGGCAAAGGCAGCAGCTCCTTCATGGCGTATGCCAATAAACTTTAAACTCCCTTTTTCTTCCTGTCTTCTGATTGCATCTGCCACACCAAGATTAGAATGTCCTACCATTCCGAAAACTCGGTTGATCCCCCAATTGACCATGGTTTCCACCATGATGTCTGAAATAGTATTTTCGTGAGGCGGTTCTTCTTTTAAACCGACAAAAATTTTGTTTTCTTCAATTTTTATAGGAAAGGTTTCGAGGCCATCTCCAAAATCGTCAGACTTGCCGCCATGAGGACAAAAGTCCCAACCATGCCAAGGACAACGAAGCTGTCCATTTTCAATTGAGCCTTCACCCAATGGTCCTCCCTGATGGGGACATTTACTTTGAAGAGCTGTGTACTTGCCTTCAAATCGAGTAAGGCATAAATCTTTATGCCCAGCGGTTACGGTCATTACACGCCCTTCTTGTAATTCATTTTTATCTTCTAGAACTTGATGCCAAATTGTGTTTTTCATATTTTTTGTTTTTAAAAGGTTGGTTTACATTAGGACTCCATTTTTTGCTTTAATTGCCGGAGGTAAGTCAGTCTCACCAAGCATTTCACGTAAATCTATCTCTATGGTTCGACACAATGACATCATTGGAATATCGTATATCAAACCTTGGAATGGATTCGCGGTAAAATCTCCGACTATTTCCATCATCACATAAACCCATCCTATTAATGCGCATAATGGTATTGAAATCCACAATGCCCAATCCCCTAACTTCGATAATTCTGGAATCATGCTAAATGGAATAAGTAGGACAAAAACTCCGACAAAAATTCGACTCATATGAGCATACTGTCTTGGCAAAGGGAATTTTTTTATTCGTTCATTCTTACCTTGGAATTCGTAAAAACTTCTTAAGAGTTTTTTCATTTCTATTTGACGAAGTTCAGTAATTAAATTTTGCTCTTTTAGTTTTGCTATATCACGGGACTGTTCATTTATAATTTGGGTTGCAGTATTGACATAAGCTACCAATCGATCATGTTCCTCCTTAGGTAAAAACAGTTTTAATTCTGTTCGAGTAATTTCATCATCCACTAAACCTATTCCAAATTTCTTTTTTTGATAATTCATGGTTTTGCTATTTGATTCTTTTGAGTAACCGTCTTCCCAAACTGTTGGGACTAATAATTGACTTCTATGCGCATACAACCATGCAATATGTCGATAAATAAGTCTCTGTTTTATTTCGTGAATTTCTTTTTCGGTTTTATTATTGTCAATAAATAAATTGGTTATATAGGCATCAACCATCATGCCCCAAGTTCTACTATCATTTATTATTGCTCCCCAAATTTTGCGTGCTTCCCACATTCGATCGTAAGCTTGATTGTTTTTGAAGCCTACGTAAAAAGCAACGGCTGTGCCTATTACAGAGACAGGAAGCCAAGGAACAATTATTGTTATCAGTTTGAAATAATACAAAATTGCAATAAACCCCATAAAAGCAGTTAACCAAATGATGTGTTTTCCCCTGACTTTAATTAGTGTTATAAAATCTACGTTTTTAGTTACTATCATATATGTTATCTAATTTTAATTTATTTCACTCATGGAAAAATATTGATTTAAAACTTGATTGTCATTGTATCATTAAGGTTAAATGTAAATAGAAGTTTATTAAATTATTTTTTCTCCTATTATGCCTACTAAAAATCCAAGAACAGCACCGATAGATACAAAGTAATTGTTATCTAATTTACTTTCTGGAATGATGTCTTGGATAATTAAATATAGAATTCCTCCGCTAGCAAAAGTCATGAGAAATGCCGTGATGGTTGGGGAGTCGCTTAATAGAAAATGTCCCAATAAGGCTCCTATAATTCCGAAGAAACTTAAAAAGAAAAATATGGTGAGTGTTTTTTTTGATGTAAAACCGCTCATGACCAAATCTCTATATGAGTTAAATGCTTCTGGCAAATTTTGTAAGCCGATAAAAATAGCCAGCAAGGTTGCTGAGTTGTTGTCAGATGCAAATACTGCTCCCAAAGCAATTGATTCAGGAATGAAATCCATCATCATTGCAAGAAGTGTAGCAGTCTGTCCACCTTTTTTAGACAATTGAAGATCGATGGACATAAAAATTAAGGCACCTGACAAGAAAGCTATTATTAATGGGAATAATTCTAATTCTTCCATCCCGGAAGGGATTAAAACCAATGCAATGGCTGATAATATTATACCTGCACCAAAAGAAGAAATGGTATGGGTTATTTCATATTTTATTGCACTTTCTTTAACATGATGATTAAAGTAATAGGCAAATAAGCCTCCTATTAGAACAGTGATTCCTGCAAATCCTGAGAATAAAATTAACTGTGATAACATAAATTTGAATAAGGCGCTTTCAAGGTTTATTCCCTAATTTGATAAAACGATTAATTTCATTTCAAAAAAGAATATTTTTGAAACTCAAGGTACAAGAAGTACTAAAATTATTTATGGTTAAAATGTGGCTTGTTATTGTCAAAATCGGAAAAGATGGAAAGAATAAAATCATAAGAGCCTAGTTCTGGCATTTCATTATTGCTCAAAAAAAAGCCAAGGCAATTTTTATTGCCTTGGCTTCTATAATTATGCTAATAGAAAATTCTATGCATTTGTATTTTACCACTTACCACTTACCA
>CALBCY010000344.1 GCA_937927195.1 uncultured Chitinophagales bacterium | reverse complement strand
CGAGACCCTGTCTTTATTGCAAAAAAAATCACGAAAAAGTATTATTTCTTTTTCTTAGTAGCTTTCTTTTTTGGAGCGGCTTTTTTCTTAGCAACTGGTTTAGCTTTTGGCTTAGCAGCAGCTTTTGCTTTAGGAGCGGCTTTTTTCTTAGGAGCAGCTTTCTTCTTAGCAGCAGGCTTAGCTTTTGGCTTTGCAGCAGCTTTTGTTTTAGGAGCGGCTTTTTTCTTAGGAGCAGCTTTCTTTTTAGCAGCAGTTTTAGCTTTTGGCTTAGCAGCAGCTTTAGCTTTAGGAGCGGCTTTTTTCTTAGTAGCAGCTTTCTTTTTAGCAGCAGGCTTAGCTTTTGCTTTAGGAGCAGGAGCTGCTATATCTAAAGGAATGTCTTTGCCGCTAATAAGGTTGTTTAACCTTACAATATTAATATTGCCTAATTCTGCAGCAACATTTGATAACTCTGTTTTTTTATCGTTGTCTAATCTTTCGAAAAGGTTTTCCAACATTTCAAGAGAAGACTTTCCAGTTGCATTCACAATGAAGATGTGCTTAAACTTCTTTTTGTAGTCTTTATTGGCTTGGTTGAACATTTCTAGTTCTTCAGCCATTGCTCCTTTCATTCCAGCTTGTTCTCCAGAATCAGAAGTGCCAATAACAGCATGTGCCTCGCAAGCTTCTAAAATGTCATCCTTGGTGCATTTACCCCATGCTTCTTTTGCAGCATTACCAATATCTTCTTTTGTTTTAAATGGGAAACCCTTCATTACAGCAGATTGCCATTTTTTCGAACCGCAAATGGAAGCTAATTGCTTTTTTGCGTCCTTTTTCTGTAGTTTGTTAAAAGCTTTTAAATTCATAGTGTTAATAATTTTTTTCAAAAAAAGTCAAATTCAGTTGTTCCAAGAACCGTAGCTAATAGACGGTCTGGCGAATATTTACTTTGTTAATAATTAAATAATTTTAAATTTTTTATTTGGGGTGAGATAGGACTCATTATTCCTATTAAGTTTGACAATAACAATTGCAATTCTATTTGAAGTTTGAAAAAATGAACTGCTCGGTATTTATATTTTGACAACAAATCTTTGGCCATTACTTTAACAAGATGTTTCCTTTACACAAATTTACAAAATGTCCGCAATTATAAACTAATTTCCCGTTAATATACGTTTGTTTTACGACACCGTATAAGTTTTCTCCAATATATGGACATATTTGATGTTTATGCAACAAATTTTCTGCTTTTACATAGAAATTTTCGTTCGGATCCCAAATGCAAAAGTCAGCATCAAAGCCAGGTGCAATTGTTCCCTTTGTGTCTTCTAAACCAACAAATTTAGCAACATTCTTCGACATCCATTTATTAATAGACGGAATATCACCTCCATTTTTGAATAATATGGTCCATAAAATAGGCAGAGCCAACTGAATACTAGCAATTCCACCCCATGCTTTTTCATAATCACCCGTTTTTATTTTCTTTAATTCTGGTGGTGCAGGTGAATGATCTGTTCCTACAAAATCAATCGTTCCATTTCTAAGTGCATTTAGAAGCAGGGCGTTATTTTTTTGTTCCCTTATTGGCGGGGCACACTTAAATTGAGTTTGGCCATCAGGTATGGTTTCGGCATTAAAATATAGATAGTGCTGTCCAGTTTCAACTGTTAAAGGAAGATTCTTGGCTTTCGCAGCTGATATTTTATCTAAAGTATTACTGGAAGAGAGATGTACAATGTGGGTTTTGCAATTAAACTTTTCACACAAACCAATCATTAGTTCTATGGCATTGTCTTCCCAAGCTCTAGGCCTTGATTGCAAATATTTCCAATAGGATTTAGGTTGTTGATGCAATTCATCTAAGCCTTTATGCTTTTCATCCAACTCACAATGCACTAAAAGTGGAATATTGGCCTTGGCAATTACAGGCATTGCAGTTTCCAAATCCTGCTTGCTTGCATTTGGAAATTCATCAATTCCAGAATGTGTCAGAAAGGCTTTTATTCCCAAAACACCAGCATCAATAATTGATTGTATTTCATTAGAGTTTTCAGGTACAAGCCCTCCCCAAAATCCGCAGTTAACGTGGAGTTTGCCTTTGCTAGCTTCTAATTTGGCGATTAAAGCCTCTGGTGTTGTCGTAACAGGAGAGGAATTTAATGGCATGTCTATCAAGGTTGAGATTCCACCAGCAGCAGCAGATTTGGTCGCTGTGTCAAATCCTTCCCATTCTGTTCTCCCCGGTTCGTTGATGTGAACATGTGAATCTATTAGTCCAGGCATTAAAACCCAATCATTGAGTTCCTGATAACTGGTATTGTCAGAATCGGCCTGTCCTTTTTCTATTTTTACAATTTTGCCATCTTGTACATAAACAGATGCATTTATAAGCTTGTTTTCAATTAAGGTTTGATTAGAATGGAGGATTAAGTCGTAATTCATTTATAATCGTCGATTTTTTGTTTAAAATATGAGCTAAATAACTTAATAATCTTCTTAAATTCTTAATTTGGCAGACTAAAATTATTAAAATATGGCAACAAAATTAAGTTTTAGCAGATACGGAAAATCTGCAGTGAGAGTGGTTAAACTTATAAAACACAAAACTTACCACGAATTCCGAGAAGTCAATGTAGAAGTTTTAATATTGGGTGATTTTGATAAAGCGCACAAAAAAGGAGACAATACTAGTGTACTTCCTACTGATACAGTCAAGAACACAATTTTCATTTTGGCTAAAGATCACTTAACTGGAACTATTGAAGAGTTTGGTTTGCATTTGGCAAAATATTTCATGAAGAAAAAACAGGTAGAAGGAGTTGAAATTACTCTTGAAGAACAGCCATGGAATCGTGTCAAAGTAAGCAAAGGAACTAGAAAAGTTCAAGATCCATATACCTATGGAAAAGCAAGCCAAGAAAAGAAAACTTGTTTTATAGAATTTGGGAAGAAGAAGAAAAATATTCGATCAGGAATTTCTGAACTTTTTATTCTTAAAACAACTAAATCTGGCTTTTCAGACTTTTTCGTAGATGATTATACGACATTAAAAAATACGGAAGACAGAATATTCTGTACCTGTATGGAAACAGAATGGGAGTATACTTCGACAAAAGCGGATTTTGAAAAAGATCGTGAAAGCATTAGACAAGCAATGCTTGACACTTTTGCTGCACATGATAGCCTTTCTGTTCAACATACTTTGTATGCAATGGGTGAGGCAGCATTGAAAGCGACTAAAAAGATTAGCGAAATTTATATTTCCATGCCGAACAAACACAATTTGTTGGTAAATCTTGCTCCATTCGGATTAGAAAACAACAACGAAGTTTTTGTTGGGACTGATGATCCATTTGGAGTAATTGAAGGAACTATTACAAGATAAAATTATTTTTCAAGCCAATTGTCGAAATTAATTTCGACGATTGGCTTTTGTAATTATGCGTTTTCCCCAACTCAAATTTTGTCTTTATTTCACATAAAAAAACAATCCGCCTATGGAAGGACTTTC
The DNA here is from genome assembly GCA_937927195.1 of uncultured Chitinophagales bacterium. Lineage (GTDB taxonomy): Bacteria > Bacteroidota > Bacteroidia > Chitinophagales > UBA2359 > JAHDGP01. Next base: position 3,347 of record CALBCY010000344.1, on the reverse strand, counting down.
GCCTGGTTTTGACAAAATTGAATTGTATGTAACCAGAAAAATCAGTGAGCAATCTGATACAATGGTTTATCACAACATCAAGTTTTTGAATCGATTGAAAAAGCATATTAATACCATTGCTGATTCAGAGTCTTTGATTGAAAAAGAAAGGGAAATGGTTCTGTTGGGCGGAATGTTGGGTTTGGTTTCTTTGAGTGAATTTAAACCTGTAAAGGATCTGAAATTTAAGAAGAACTGGAAAAAGATAGAGACTTGGTTTGATGAAAGTGCAAGCCAACTATTAAAAAAATACGATTATTCGGATGAAGAAATAGAGGTAGTGAAAAAAATCAGCATCTCCTATGGATTGATTGGTAGAGATGTTGATCGACTTCCCAGGGTATTATTGGATGCTTTTTCAATGGATTTTATCAATGGGAACGGAAAAAAGAGAATCAAGCTGTTTTATCAGGAAACCTTGTTGCGTGGAATTACAGTCAGTAAAACAAATTGGTACGATGCTGCCATAGAAATTCTCAAATCGAGCCGTTGTTATACGAAATATGGTGAAACGAATATTTTACCCAAAATAGCAGACCTGACCATAGAGTTAGAGAAAGAGAAAAAGCAGTTAGAAAAAAAACAAGACCTTTTGCTAAAAAGGGAATTGGACATTAGTGATGAAGAATTCAAAGCATTAAAAAAAGGTTTTAAGGAAAAAGGTAAAAAAGATGAAAGAGGCATTCAAACCTTGTTTAGGACAACCTCTAAAAACCATTATACTTTGAACGAAATGGTTGATAGGAAGGCCAGCATAATGATCACGGTTAACTCCATTATATTATCGGTGATGGTGAGTGGTTTTGTAGCCAAAGTAGCCAATTCAACTTCTTATTATATTCTACCAATTTTGAGCATGACCATTACAGCTTTACTTTCAATATGGTTTGCTATTCTGGCTATTAGACCAAGCTCCACCCATGGTGTCTTTACAGAGGAAGAGATTAGGAACAAAAAAGGAAATATTTTATACTTTGGCAATTTTCATGGCATGCACGAAAGAGATTTTGAGTGGGCAATGTTGCAAATGATGAATGATGGAGATTATTTGTATTCTTCAATTATCAAGGATATTTATCACATGGGAAGAAATCTCGATAAGAAATATAAATACATCAGGCGTTCATTGAATAGTTTTATGATTGGCTTAATTTTGGCCGTTGTTTTAATGGTTGTTAGTCATATTTTGGATCATCATATTTAATTTCATTTTAAAATAAATCTCAAATAATGAAAGGTCAAAAGCACGTCTTTGAAGGAGATGTTAATCTAGAAAACAAAAATTGTTGGGATACCAATGCCAATTTTTGGGATGAGCGAATGGGAGATAAGGGAAACCAATGGCACCTAGAGCTCATAGCGCCATCCAGCATTGAACTTTTAGGATTACTAAAAGAGAATCATCTCTTAGACATTGGTTGTGGAAATGGCTTGTTTGCAAGACGTATGGCAGAGGATGGGATGAAAGTAACAGCTATTGATTTTGCTGCACAAAATATCGACAATGCAAAAAAATACAATACAAACAATATTGATTACAAGGTCATGGATGCGACCAATTATGATGACTTGCTAACTTTGGGCAAGGAGCAATTTGATGCGGCTTGTGCACACATGGTTTTGATGGACATTCCAGCAATCGAACCAATGTTCAAAGCCCTCACCAAATTATTGAAGCCTAAAGGCTGTTTTGTGTTTTCAATCAATCATCCTTGCTTTCACTCGGCTGAAAATTCTGAGTTAAAGGAGGATTCTATAAACATGAAGAATTATGTTCAGAATGAAACTTACAAAGGCGAAGCAATCAATGGCCAACCTTCTATGCAATTTTATTTTCACAGAACAATTTCTGATTATATCAAAACTGCTGTGAAATTTGGTTTTGTTTTGGATGGAATGGAAGAACCTGTGTTCGAGGAATACAAAGTTAAGGTTTTTGAAAAAGTTCCCCCAGTTATAATAATGAGATTTCGATTATTGAATTGAAAATTAAAAAATAGCTAGAATAAGTTGAATGAGTAGAATAAATAAAGTTGTTTTGGATTGGAGAAAAAACAATGTTTTCGTCCCTCCATTCAACATTCAACTCAGGATCTCCAGAACTTCAATATTCTTTAAACCACATTTTGATCACTTCTAAAGCTGGACGATCCTTAAAGGTATAGCTCAGACCGCAATCGTCTTTGTAATTGAACCAATCATAGAAAAATGCACCTTCCAAGAAGGGGTCTTGAATCCACGTCTCAGTAAAGGCTACAAAACAATCTCGTTGTTCTTCCAAATCAACCTCTTCGGATATCATGTAATTCCAAGGATTGGTATTGATTCCGTCTTGTGCTGTGTATCCAACCTCAGTAAAAATAAAAGGCATTTTCTGAAGCAATTCCACCTGCTTTAAATCCTCTTTAACACAATTCCACGCGCTGATTAGCTCTCCTAAATCTGGGTCAATTTTTTCTGTAAGTGAAAAGTATGCATTTAGGCCAATCATGTCCAATAAATAGAAAAATGGTTTTTCTGATAAGGCATCCCAATTGATACTGTAGGTAAGTGCACCATCAAAAGTTTCACGAGCAGAATAAATAATTTGTTCCCATTGATCTTGGTCTTTTTCCATTGAATTAAGCTCTGAACCGATTGAAATAATATCTACTTCATATTTTGCTCCTAAATGGCAAATTTTATCAATCATTTCACGATAATCTTCCCACCAAGCCTCTCTGTCTTTTGGCTTTAATACTCCTCGCCAATCACCATCATCTGGGTCCCGTATCAAAACGATAGGAAACAGCATGATTTTCAAATTCAATTCCTTTGCCTTGGATATACTATTTTCTAATTGAGTCCAAAATTCAGGCCTGTCTTCATATAAGTTGATGGACTTTGAGTCGACTTTGTCTTGATGAAATTTTATGCAAAGGCTAAGCCACTGTGTCTCAGTTTGACTTATTTCACTAAGCATTTCAGAATAATCATAAAAATAGTCCTGTGAATGAAGTCCAAGCGTGATCCCGTGAAGGGGGCCCTCTAGCTTAAGGTTCTTGAATTTTTGGCTTTCATGCCTTTGATTCTGCCCAAAGACATTAGGAACAAAGAACATTAAAAGAAGAAAAAACGAACTTAAAAGAAGTCTTTTATTTATGTTGAAATGGTATATTCGCATTTGAGGCGGAAGATAAAATTTTATTTCGAGTCTCAAATTAAGGACGGCGACATTTTATAAAATAATTGATCCCGTACATTAGATTTCAAACTTGAGTATTTGACATTTTCTCAAATCAAAAAATAGCATTCTTTTGGTCTTGTGA
>CALBCY010000343.1 GCA_937927195.1 uncultured Chitinophagales bacterium | reverse complement strand
TTAGTAAGGATCCACATCTATTTGAACCACCATCGCTTTGAAGGTATCTGTCTTTTTGAATTTTTGAATCAGTTCCATTATATAATACTTTGCAGCATAAATCTGTTTGGCACTTTTGGGCAATTTGATCAGAATGGTTCTTATGTACATATTTCTAACCCATGAAACCGATGGAGTGCTGGGCCCTAAAACTCTCTTTGGCATTAACTTTTCAAGATGTTGAGCAAAATTAAAAGCCAACTTGTTGACCATTTTTGGATCACGATGTTTCAAGGTGATTTCTATTACTCTATTGAATGGAGGATACTGCCAGTTTCTTCTTTCGGTTATTTCAGTATTGTAAAATGAATAAAAATCTTCATTAATTATCTGTTTAAAGATGTCCCTGTTGTTGTCATTGGTTTGGATAATAACATCTCCTCTCTTCTGTCTTCGACCAGCTCGTCCACTTACTTGAAGCATTAATTGAAACGCTCGTTCTGCAGCTCTAAAGTCAGGATAGTTTAACAGTGAATCTGCACTCAAAATTCCTACCAATCCAACATTGTCGAAATCCAATCCTTTGGTGACCATTTGCGTTCCCACAAGGATGTCTATCTCTTTCTCTTCAAACCTATTTATGATGTTCATAAAGCCAGTCTTTGAACGGGTGGTTTCCAAATCCATTCTTTCAATTTTGGCTTCCGGATAAATTACTTTTAATTCATCTTCTATCTTTTCTGTCCCAAAACCTTTCATCGTTAAATTACTACTTTGGCAATCTGGGCATTTGCTAAGTTCAGGAACATTGTATCCACAATAATGGCATTTCAAGCTTTTTGAATATTTGTGATAGGTTAGACTGACATCACAACGAATGCATTGAGGAATTTTGGTACAGCTTTTACATTGAATAACTGGTGCATAACCTCTTCTGTTCTTGAACAGTATTATTTGTTCTTTTGCTGCAATGGTCTTTTCAATGGCTGTAAGTAAGGTTTGAGTAAAATGCGTTCGCATTCTTTTCTTCGCTTTTTCCTCTTGCATATTGACTATCTTGATCAAAGGAGGCTCGACTCCGCCGTAACGTTTTGTCAATTTGACCAATCCGTACTTGTTGTCCAAAGCATTTTGATAACTTTCAAACGAAGGAGTAGCTGAACCCAAAATGACTTTGGCGTCCATTATTTGAGCCAGTTTTATAGCGCAATCTCTAGCGTTGTATCGAGGAGCTGGATCTTGCTGTTTGTAGGAGGAATCATGCTCTTCATCCACTATGATTAAGCCCAGATTGAGGAAAGGAAGAAAGATCGAAGAACGGACTCCGACTATGATCTTATATTTTCCTTTTGCTACTTTATTCCAGATTTCAACCCGCTCTTGTGGATTGAACTTTGAGTGATAAATGCCTACCTCTGAACCAAATACTTTCCTTAGCCTCTGAATCATTTGACCAGTCAATGCAATTTCAGGAAGCAAGTACAGAACGTTTTTATTCTGTTTTATTTGCTCTTTTATTTTATTGATGTAAATCTGTGTTTTACCACTGGATGTTACCCCATGCAATAGCACAACTTTCTGCTGCTCATGCGACTCGTTTAATTTAGCCAAGGCAACTTCCTGATCCGGGCTCAGTTCGTAATCAATCGTTTCAATTTTATAATTGTCAATTATTCGATCTACCGCTTTTTGTTCTTTCTGGAAAATTCCCTTTTTTACCAATGCCTGTACCTGACCAGAAGTTGCATCTGCCTTATTGATCAAGGCTTTTTGCGAAACGGATGTTTTATTCATTGTCAATTGGTAATAGGCCAATAACAATTGCATTTGTTTGGGCGCTTTTTCCAATTGATCAAACAAAGCCTTTTGCTCTTCTTCGGATTCATAGTTGGGAGCCAATGAAATGTACGGAATCATTTTGGGTTTGTAAGTCTCTATCAACTCTTCCTCCAAAATGATCACTCCTTTGTCCAGTAGGGATTTTACCAAATAGTAAACATTCTTTTTTTCTAAAATTTTCTGTACCTCATTCAATTTCAACTCCCCTTGTAACTCTAAAGCTTCGGTAACCAAATACTCATTGTCTTGCAGTTGCGTATAGTCAAAATCGAAATTCGGATTTAGCAACAATTTGGTTTCACTTGTCAGTTTCATTGCCGAGGGTAGGGCAGCAATCATTATTTCACCCAAAGTGCACAGAAAATACTCAGACATCCAATCCCATAGTTTCAAATTGATCGAATTGAGGATAGGACTGTCGTCCAGACAGCTAATGATGGGTTTTATTTTTACATCTGATTCAAATTCATCGAGGATTTCATATACAATTGCAGCATACATCCTTTTCGCTCCAAATTGAATTTGAACCCTTTTGCCCACTTCAACCAGTTCTTCAAGATCTTCTGGTATCTCATAAGTATACAAAGTAGCTACTGCAAGTGGCAGTATTACTGAGGCATATTTTTTTTTGTGGACTTTTTCCATTGTTTAAAGTTACGACGCTTAACTTATTAGTCTTTATTATGATGAAATTTGTTTCTCTGCCAATTATTAATTTTTATTAAAAAAAATAGAAACTTGAAAAAAAGTTTTTTTTTAAATAAAATTGCACTTCGAATTTGGTCGAAAATCATTTCACCACTAATTGATAATAAATCTTTTTAGAATTATTTGTTGAACAACTCAGAATTAACCATTCTGAAATCTTTAATTTATTAATTTTATTGAGTGCGTATGCCTTTTAGATATTTCACAACATTATTTCTTGCTTTTTTGTTCCATTCTTGCTGTTTTGGGCAAGTAACAATTAACGAAGTTTCAGTTAAAAATTGGACTCAAATTTCAGACACTGACGGACAGTTTCCATCCTGGATAGAATTTTACAACAAAAAAAAATCGGAAACAAATCTCTCACAGTTTTTTCTCAGTGACGATGTCAATAATCTGAAGAAGTGGCAGTTCCCTGCTACAAGTATTCCTGGTAAAAGTACATTTTTGATGTTTGCATCTGGAAAGGACATCAGCTATTTTCTAAATTGGGAAAGCATTATTTTGGCTTCAGATGAATGGAAGTACTTTCCTGCAGAGCGTTCACTGGACCCCAATTGGCGCAATTTTGACTTTGACGATTCTGATTGGGCCGTTGGTCCAGGCGGCTTTGGCTTTGGCGATGGTGACGATTCTACCTATGTCGAAGCCAACCACTCTTTGTGTTTGAGAAAAAAGTTTAATATTGAATCGAAAGAAGAGATCGCAAGGGTCTTCCTTAACATCGATTTCGACGATGCTTTTGTCGCTTATTTAAATGGCGTTGAAATAGCGAGAAGCAACATCGGCAGAAAAGGCTTGGAAGAAGTTACCCCTGAAATTGGTATTAGTGCCATTGACAATATAGAGGCCGTTGGTCTTTCGGGCGATTTTCCCCCCAATATTGAAATTAAAAAGAAGTTGCTGGATCAAAACTTGAGAGAAGGAGAAAATTTATTGGCTATAAGGGTGATCAATTGGGGATTTAAATTAGATGATTTATCTGCCATCCCTTTTTTAACAGTGGGGAAGAAAAGTGAAGAAAGCAAACAGTTGAGGGTTATGCCTTGGTGGAATAAAATAAATGGCAAACTGCATTCAAATTTCAAATTGAAAAAAAATGAAACTTTATACCTCAGCAATGCAGATGGAAAAATAATTGATTCGGTTCAAATTCCCGACCTTCCAGCAGATTACTCCTATGGTCGTACAAAGAATGGTGGTGGCCCATGGAGTTTGATGACCAAAGCCAGCCCTGATCAGCATAATTCTGTTGAATCGGCTGTCGACTGTGTCTGCAAAACAGCTAAATTGAATCTGAAGCCTGGATTTTACAATCAAGCAATTACAGTTGCCCTGGAAGAGCAGGAACCTGAAAGCTACACGACTTATGCTTTTGATGGGTACGAACCCTCAGCGGATGGGCCTCAACTGTCCAGCGATTTAAAAATAGATAATACAAGGGTTATCAGGATTAGGTCTTACAGTGATAAATGTGGTCCGGGGAAAATCAAATCTTACACTTATTTTATCAATACTCCTCATGACATCCCAGTGGTTTCCATTGTAAGTCATCCAGATAATTTCTTCGATGAAAAAAAAGGGGTTTATGTAAAGGGAAAATATGCTCAAAGACGTTATCCGTATTACGGAGCAAACTTTTGGAACGATTGGGAAATACCTGTTGATTTTCAATATTTCGAAACCGTTGATAGCTTGACTTATAAGCAAAAAGTTGGCCTTAAAATAAATGGAGGTGGATCAAGGGGCATTAAACAAAAAAGTTTGCGTTTAACCGCAAGAAGCAAGTATGATAAAAATGAAATGAAGCATGCTTTTTTTGAAACGAAACCGGAGCTTGATCGGTTCAAACACATCTTGTTAAAAAATGCTGGCCAAACAAACAACTATTCTCACTTGACAGATTTGTTTGCCCATGCCTTACACAAAGAAAAAGTGAATTTTGACGTTCAAGCAGGACATCCAACGGAAGTATACATCAATGGCAAATATTGGGGAGTCCATCACATGCGAGAAAAATACAGCGCTCACTATTTGGCAAATCTGCATAATTTGAAGAGAGATTCAATCAACCTACTTTTTGGTTATGGCTTTGCATTGGATGGCTCAGCAGAAGACTATGTCGAGTGGAGAGACCAGTTCTATAAATTAGAGATGAGTCAGCCTGGTGATTATATTCAAGCGCTGTCTAATATAGAGGTTGACAATTTTATAGATTACCAGATAGCAAATATTTTTGCTGCCAATGCAGATTTTGAAAGAGCGAACAATGTGAAATATTGGGCAAGTGAGCAAGAGCAAAAGAAGAAGTGGAAATATTTGTTCGTAGACCTTGATTTGGGTTATGGGAAAAATGACTACGATTACAACAAGCTAGAAAAGGTACTCGAATCAACAATACACCATCAAGTTTTGTTTAAAAATTTATTGACCAATCCACAATTTAAAAACTATTTCATTGCTCGATACTGTGATTTGTTAAATACGATTTATCGTTCTGAAAATACTTTGAATGTTTTAAACGTTCTAATCAACAAAATGGAGGAACCAATGAAGCGCCATTGGCCCGTTTGGAGCAGCGAGAGTTTCGATCGTTGGCAAAGCTACTATCTTGATTACCTAAAACGTTTCCTCATCAATCGACCAGCTGCAGTTGTCCAACACATGCAAGAAGCTTTTAATTTGGGAAATTCAAAAAATCTTGAAATACAAATAAAGGAGGGCGGACAATTGATTTTGAATACCATTGAAATAGATCACTCTTTTTCTGGAAACTATTTTGAGGGAATGGAAGTTAACCTTAATGCAAAAGCGGATCATGGCTATCAGTTTTCACATTGGATCATCAATGGAAATAAATTGGAATCAGGAGATTTAGCAATCAAATATGAAATTGTTGCTAAAAATAATATTGATGTAATATTCGAAAAAATACCCTGATTTCATTTATCATTCTCGAATTTTTTTGCCTGAATTCCCATCTGTTAAAAAAAAAATCGCGGACATTCACTGAAGAAAAATTTGAATAAGTGTAATAATTGTCTAAGATTTGGAGTCTTAAAAAAGTTTTACATACTTTTTGCGAATAGTTTTCAAGCTAAAGAAGGTTTCCTTTACTATAATTGAAAGATCATTCACACTAAACGAAGATTAGGTTTAACATTCTTGAAATGAATCGCCGATTTTTCTTATCAAAAGATTGGTTTTGAATTTTTGGAATAGTTTTTTCTTAATATAGGCCGGATGGAGTTTGTGAAGATTGTAAAGGAATGGGGTTGATAAAATCCTTTCATTGTTAAATGAGCTCAGTTTGGTGATAAGTTTGTAGAATTAATATTTGATTAAAGCTTTTCATATTTGGAACAATTTTTAGAGAAGGAGGTAGAATTTAGAACAAGTCTGTTTATTATTATTCATTTTTGCCTATTCATCTTTGCTTTTGTCCGTTTTTGCTTTTATCTGTTTTAAAAGGGAATCATTTTTTTTGAAACCATATGGGCAATGCAAACAACCGTTTTTACAACAATAGCCTCTTTCTTTTAGATATTTGGCTGTAAAAACGAAAAAACCATTTTCATTTACGTAAAAGTGGATGCCTTGTATGAGTTTGATTTTTTTCATTAATGAAATTTAAAGTTGATTTTGCTTATTTAATAGAGATAACACAAACTCAACTGAATTAATTTCACAAAGTTTTTTATTAAAAATAAAGCTACGATTTTTTTTAGCATTGTATGCTTTTTACATTTGCACAAAATTTAGAGAAATGGCCAACAATTTGTTGATAGTAGAGTCACCGGCGAAGGCAAAAACAATAGAGAAGATTTTAGGATCTGAATATAAAGTCAAATCGTGTTACGGGCATATTAGAGATTTAACCAAAGGCGATAAAGCCATTGAGGTTGACAATGAATACAATCCTATATACGAGGTTCCCACCGACAAGAAAAAAGTCGTAAGTGAACTGAAAAAAGAATTGAAGGGCAAGGAAGTTTGGCTCGCGACGGATGAGGACCGGGAAGGGGAAGCCATTTCATGGCATTTATGCGAAGTATTGGGTCTTGATCCGACTTCAACTAAAAGAATCGTATTTCACGAAATCACGGAAAAAGCCATTACGAAAGCCGTTCAAAATCCTCGTTTGGTTAATTTGGACGTAGTCAATGCCCAGCAAGCCAGAAGGGTTCTGGATCGTTTGGTTGGTTTTGCACTTTCACCAGTTCTTTGGAGAAAAATTAGCAACAGCCGTCAATTGTCCGCAGGAAGAGTTCAGTCTGTAGCAGTAAGACTAATCGTTGAGCGTGAAGATGAAATAAAGAAATTCACGCCAGTTCCCTATTATAAGGTAGTCGCCATTTTTCTTGTGAAAGATAAAAATGGAAAAGAAGCTGAGCTTAAAGCTGAATTGGCCAATCGATATGAGACGGAAGGGGAAGCAAAGCAATTTTTAGAGGATTGTTTGAAATCCAATTTCAGCATCAAAAACCTTGAAGTAAAGCCTGCTACAAGAAAACCTAGAGCACCTTTCATAACTTCTACGCTTCAACAAGAAGCCAGTGTTAAGTTGGGCTTCTCAGTTGCCAGAACCATGATTGCTGCTCAGCGATTGTATGAGGCTGGTAAGATTACTTATATGAGAACAGATTCTACATCTCTGTCACAAACGGCCATGGATGCTGCTGCAAAAGCGATCAAGAGTGCTTATGGTGATCAATATGCTGAAGCTCGTGTTCACAAAACAAAAAAGAAAGACGCCCAAGAGGCTCACGAAGCAATCCGTCCATCTTATTTCGAGGAAAAAGACAACGGATTGGATGAAGATCAGAAAAAATTATACGCACTTATCTGGAAAAGAGCCATCGCTTCTCAAATGAGTGATGCTAAACTGGAAAGAACTGTGGCAACGATTGACGTTTCAGAAAGAGAAGAAGATCTTGTTGCCAAAGGAGAAGTACTTGTATTTGACGGCTTCCTTAAAGTATACAACGACGACAAAGAAGGAGAACCAACCAAAATGTTGCCTCCATTGAGCATCGGTCAAATATTGGATCTTGATAACCTTACTGCTACTGAAAGATTCACCAGACCTTCTGCTAGATACACGGAAGCTGCTTTGGTAAAGAAAATGGAAGAGTTGGGAATCGGAAGACCTTCTACTTATGCACCTACAATTGGTACCATTCAAAGAAGAAACTACGTTGTCAGTGAAAACCGTGAAGGTAAAGAAAGAGCTTACAAAGTGTATACTTTGAAGGGTGGTGAAATAAAATTAGAAACCGCTACCGAAATGACAGGTGGAGGAAAAAGATTGTATCCAACTGATATGGGAATATTGGTCAACGGATTCTTAGTTGAGCATTTTGGTGAAATCCTTAATTACGATTTTACCGCTAAAATTGAGGCTGATTTCGATAAAATTGCCAATGGAATGGTGCAATGGAACGAAATGATTGATGAGTTCTATAAGCCCTTTAAAATAGATGTGGACAAAGCATTGAACGAGGCGGAAAGAGTTACTGGTGAAAGAGCTTTGGGTGATCATCCAAAGAGTGGAAAACCAATCATCGCAAGAATGGGACGTTTCGGTCCTATGGTACAGATCGGAACATCTGACGACGAAGAAAAACCACAATACGCAAAAATACGTGCACCTTATTCATTGATGGACGTCGATTTGGAAGCAGCGCTGGAAATGTTTAAGCTGCCAAGAACTATAGGAGAATTTGAAGAAAAAGTTGTCAAATCTTCCGAAGGAAGATTTGGGCCATATGTTATGCATGATGGCAATTTCGTATCCATCAAAAAAGACATGGAATTCGATGTGTTCTCTATTACTTTGGATCAGGCAATTGAATTGATCAAAGAAAAGAGAATCGCGGACGCCAAGAAAATCATCAAATTGTTTGATGAGGATCCAGAAATTAGAATTTTAATGGGCCGTTGGGGACCATTCATCAAATATGGCAAGTTAAATATTCGTATTCCAAAAGAGCAAAAAGATACTGCAGCAGACCTTGATTTTGCAACCGTCATGAAAATGATTGAGGATGCTCCAGAACCGAAGAAAGGAAAGAAAGGAGCGAAGAAAGCTGCTGCCAAGAAAAAGGCTCCAGCAAAGAAAAAAGCTGCTGCCAAGAAAACAACAGCCAAAAAAGCTCCAGCTAAAAAGAAAGCTCCGGCAAAGAAAGATTCTTAATCAGAATTTCAGTATCCGAAAATACATTGCTAGAAAACAAAGGCCTCAATTTGGTAATATTACCAAATTGAGGCCTTTGTTTTTATTTAATATTTGTTTGCTGTGATAAGTCTGTTGTGGCAACGCGATTTATCGCGTCATATACTCATTCCTCCCCCCAGACCTAAAAACGAATTTCAACAATACCCAAAACCGTTCTGTTCTTGAACCATTTGTCAAAATCAGTAACCTGAACTGTTCCATCCAAGTTGGCATCGGTATCAGAATAAGTACCATTTATGGCAGGAGCCGCTCTCCACAAATCATAATCAGTTGCTTGAATAACTCCATCGTGATTAAAATCGCCCATGTACATAACAGTTTTATTATCTGATGCAACAGCCATAGGGAAATTACCCAATCCTTGTGTAGTTCCTGTGGTGAAATCATATTGGATTGTAGAATTAGTACTCAAAGCTACTGAGCTGATGACATCCAAATGGTTTCGGTGGCGCACACAAACATAATAGGATTGTCCAGCTTGTAGATTTGCAAAAACAGGCATGCCATCGTTTATGTTGGCTGAAACGATGCTTCCATCTGCTTTTAAAATAGCTGCCTGTTGTTCCACGACAACTGTTCCTTGAGTTGTGCCAGTTGTATTAGGAACTCCAGAACGCAATTCAAGCAAAACCCAATCTATCATATCCGCTGGTATGGAATTGATAATTTCAGAGCCAGAATAGTTGTAAGGAGCAGTACCGTAAGGTTGGGTCAGTGGAATAGGCAGGCTTTCGTCTCTGTTCATCAGCCCATTTGAATTGTAAACGCCTTCCAGAAATACTTTAGCGTCTAGCGCTGCCAAGCCAGTACCAGTGTATACAATTTCATCAATTATACTAAGTCCGCCAAAAGAATATTGATCAGTAGTACCTGGTACTCCAGTGCCAATCGAGTTTACTGGTACATAATTGGCATTTATAGGAACCACTTCACCAGATTGATAATCCCAGTGTTTTATGCGAATAAGTTCATCTGGATTAAAACCATTTTTTCCACTACTTCCAGATGTATTTGAATATAAAAATGTGTTGGTGGTCATTCCAAGCCATTCAATTGTGCTGCCACAAACTTCATTGTTGTTTTCATCTTCAAAGAAAAAACCAAGATAATCTCCAATTTTAATGTTGTTAAAATTGATACTACTGTTAAGCGTATCTGGTAGTATGATAACATGACTATTTGGATTTTCATTAACGATGCAGTTCCAATTTGGCTGTCCCAATAAAAAAGATGGGTTAATAGCTGTTAAAAATGTTAAGAGCGTAAGTATTATTTTCGCAGTTTTTGTCTTCATTTCAATTCCTTTTTTTTCTAAAAAATTCTGTTAATATTTGACCGCATTCCTTTTCTAACAATCCGTTTTCACAAGTGGTTTTTGGATGTAATATTTGAATGTCATGATTCTTGAACCCTTTCTTTAAATCTGCTGCCCCAAATACCACTCGACCAATTTGTGCCCATGCCAGAGCCGATGCACACATTAAACATGGCTCTAACGTAACATAAATGGTACAATCATGTAAATATTTACTATTGAGGTAATTTGCTGCAGAGGTTATAGAAATCATTTCAGCATGAGCTGTAACATCTTTTAATTGCTCAGTTTGGTTGTGAGCTTTAGCAATTATTGTATTTTGGCAAACGATTATAGCGCCAACAGGAACTTCACCATTTTCTTCTGCTGTTTGCGCCTGCATAATCGCTTGTTTCATGAAATAATCATCCAGGCTTTTATCTGTAAGCATGTGGTACTTTTTTTGTTATGACTTATTTAGATACTATTTTAGTAAATTCTGGAATTATTTACACTAATTTTCAATTATTTATAAAGACAGACATAAAGAATAAATGAAAAAACTCCTTTTATCCATCCCGCTGTTATTTGTTTTTGGTTTCTCCAGTTTAACTGCTCAGACCGATGTTTGGACCTTGGAACGCTGTTTCAAATATGCCAAAGAAAACAACATTCAATTAAAGCAAAGTGAAATTAACACTGAATTTGCAGAACTGGACCTTGAACAGAGCAAAAATAACCGATTGCCTTTCGTCAATGGTTCTGCTTCCCAATTTTTTAGTTTTGGTCGTTCTCAGAATCCCATAACTTTTGAGTTGAATACCAGGGCCACTCCAGTTACCAGTTTTGGCCTCAATACTGGAATCGACCTTTACAGAGGTTCCAGCCTTAAAAATAGTATAAAAAGAAGTGAACTGGCATTAAAAAACACGGAAGTCCAAAACAAAATTCAGGAAAACAACCTGGAATTGAACATCGTTTCTGCTTACCTTGAAATTTTAAAAGCCAAAGATCAATTAAAGGTCTTACAAGAACAGACTTTGATTAGCCAATCGCAAAAGGAAAGAACCGAAAAGTTGATCAATGCTGGAGTTTTACCTCAAGGCGATATTTTAAGCATTTTGGCGCAAATCTCAAACGAAGAATTGAGAATTGTCAATGCAGAAAATTCATTGGAATTTGCCACTTTGAACTTAAGGCAAATATTGGAATATTACGAAGGGCCTCTTGAGGTGGTTTATCCTTCAATTGCTCCTCCTTCCGCTAACGAATTGAGTAAAAAACCAGTCGATGAAATTTATGCCAAGGCCATTGGCAAACTTCCAGAGGTTCAGTCTGCGCAGTTACAAACTGAAATTGCTGAAAAGGATGTGGACATTGCCAAAGCCAATAAAAAACCTTCTGTTTCATTGGTTGGTGGTGCCTCTACCAATTTTCTTGCTTTGAAAGGATCAACCGTTAGCGATTTTGAACTTGAACAAATAGGTTTTGCAGTAAATGGCTTAGATTCTTATGAAGTTTTCGCACCTAAGCCAGTTTTTGTAGAGGGCAGTATTAGTCCCTTTTTTACGCAGTTAAACAACAACCTTAGTTACAATATTGGTTTGAACGTTACCATACCAATCTTCAATAGATATCAATTTAACAACAATATTGAGAGATCAAAATTGGCTGTTCGCAATGCAGATCTTAGCAGCAGAATTACCAAAAATAATCTATATCAGGCCATTCAACAGGCCTATCAAGCGGCAAGATCTGCTGCCATCGCTTACGAAAGCAATTTGAGCAGCATCGAATCTCTCAATCAGGCTTTAACCAATGTCGAAAAAAGATACGAGCTTGGGATGGCAACTGCTTTAGAATATGAATCGGCGCGTAACAATGTTGCTGTTGCTAGATTAAATATCAATTCAGCTTTATACGAATATGTTTTCCGCCTTAAAATTTTAGATTTTTACGAAGGGAAACAAATCAAATTTTAATATTTATGAAATCAATTCTTTTTTGTTTAATCTTATTCCTTTCGATAAGCAAAGGTTGTCAGGAAAATCAAGCTCAGGACACAACTGCTACAGAAGCTGAAATTGTAGAGACAAGTGTGGATGAAATTGAAGTAAACGAGGTGATAGACAAGCCAAATGACATCATGGCTGAAAGACAAATGAAAATAAATAAATTTTTAAACGGCAATTGGATTCAAGCTGCAATCGATGAAAACAACGCATTCGTTTCGGCACCCGTTAGTCGCGGCGGTTGGTACAATATGCAATTTTCTGATGGTCAAAAAGTAGCTTTCAATTCTCCCATGAATTGTGGATTCGGAAACAGTAGATCTGGAACTTTTGATGTGAATACTTTTGACAATAAAATGAATTTTCATTTCACTCAATTAATCGGTTATGGAAACTCGCAGGAAAAGGATGGTGAAATTGATCAAAAGGAATCTTACTATATTTTGCGCATAGAAGAAAATGGTTTTATGCTTCAAGATGTTTCAGATGAATCAAAGGTACTAACACTAAAAAGAAATGAAACAGAGGAGGATAAGTAACAATAACTATTAGATGATAGATTTCATCTCATGGCTTTCCTTTGGTGTTATCACCAAAGGACCTGGTGAACTTTTATGAAACGAAGCAAAAATGCTTAATTTAAGGGCATAACTAATTAAACAATGCCTCTTTTGGTCATAAGACCAAAAGCAAGCGTCATAAGACCAAAAGAATGCACATAAGACCAAAATCTAATATTGTTTATGGCCAAACGTAAAAGCAATTCCCTCAGAAATCTAATCATCTTTTTTACTTTATTGGTTCTTGCATTGATGATTTTGGCCGTTGTAGGTAAAAAGAAAGGATGGGTCGGTCAGCCTAAGCACACAAAGGTTGCTGTTGAAGCCGTTAAAAAGAAAACAATTCTACAAACAGTATCTGCAAGTGGGAAAATATATCCCGAGGTAGAAGTCAAAATAGCCTCAGATGTTTCTGGTGAAATCATAGAATTGCTGGTAAAAGAAGGCGACTCCATCAGAAAAGGGCAGCTGCTTGCTCGAATAGAGCCTGATATCTACAATACTGCTGTCCAACGAGCAGAAGCCTCACTCAACTCTGCAAGGGCCAATGCGGCCAATTCTCGAGCCCAGATTCTTCAATTGGAAACTCAGTTGGATCAGTTAAAAAGAGTACAAGAAAGAAATCAAGCGCTTTTCAATGATCAATTGATTTCCCAAGCCGTTCTGGAAGAGTCGCAAAGTGCCGTTAAATCTTTTGAAGCACAAATATTGGCCGCCAATGAAATGCTCTCTGGTTCCAATTATGGAATCAAAAGTGCCGAAGCTGGTGTAACTGAATCTAAAAAGGCGCTAAGGAAAACGAACATTTATGCACCCATGACAGGAGTCCTTTCCACTTTGAATGTAGAACAGGGTGAAAGGGTAGTCGGTACTGCCCAATTTGCAGGAACAGAAATGATGAGAATTGCCAATTTCGATAAAATGGAATTGAGAGTGGAGGTGAGTGAAAATGATGTCGTTAAAGTTTCCGACAATGACAAAGTCATTGTTGAAATTGATGCTTATGTCGACAGAGAATTCAAAGGTGAAGTAACTCAAATCTCAAATTCTACGGCAGCTGCAATGGCTTTGACCAATGATCAAGTAACCAATTTTACCGTAAAAATCCGCTTGTTGAAAGAGTCTTATCAAGATTTGATTGATTCGGGAAGAAAGTTTGTTTTTAGGCCGGGTATGTCTGCTTCTGCTGAAATTGAAACTCAAAGACTGGAAGACATATTGGCTGTACCGATTCAGTCTGTTACTACTCGTGAAATTGCAGACTCGCTTCAAACAGACGAAAACAGAGATGATTTATTGGAAGTCGTGTTCTTGGTTAAAGGTGGTAAAATTCAGCAACAGGAAGTTAAAACAGGAATTCAAGACGATACTTACATCCAAATTGTTGAAGGTTTAGAAGGTGGTGAATCCATTGTCAGTGCTCCATACAGAGAGATAAGTAAAAAATTGGAACCTGAGCAAAATGTCGATGTGGTTGACAAAGAAGAGTTGTACACTAAGAAAAAAGATTGATTTTTTGTTTTACTTTATAAGAGTTTTTTTTATTTTTATGTAAACATTTTGTTGGTGTAAAATTGCTTAAAACACTATAATCATGGGATTTTTAAAAAAAATAATTTTCTTTTTATTGTTTGTCATTCTATTGGCTTGTGTCATTAGTTTGTTTTTGCCAAGGGAAATGGCTGTTTCTAAAACTGCTGTTATCAATGCTCCTGCCAGCCAGGTTTTTGCTCAGGTCAATGAATTCAGAAACTGGGAAAAATGGTCTCCGTGGAAAAAAATGGATCCAGAAATGAAAATAACCTACGGGGCGAAAACATCTGGAGTAAATGGTCGATATGATTGGGATGGTGAAAAGTCAGGGAAGGGTTATATGATTATCAAAGAAAGCAATCCCAATTCTTCATTGAAGACCTACCTTAATTTTGGTGGTCAGGGAGAAGGCAATGGTGCTTGGAAGTTTGAAGAAAAAGATGGGAAAACGGAAGTTACTTGGTCTTTCAATTCTGATATGGGGATGAATCCAATTGGTAAAATAATGGGTGTAGTAATGAAAGGTAGTCTTGCTCAAAATCTGGAAGATGGTTTGAGCGGCATTGCTGCACAAGTTGAAAAATAAAATTGATACAGATTTGAATAGAAATTTTCTATTGTTTGAATCTTTTAAAAATGCCCTTTTGGTAACAATGCCAAAAGGGCATTTTTATTTTCTAGTGCGTCTTTGGCTGCTAAAATAGTTTTTAAATCAAAGGCCAAAATCAAATTGAAATGTTCAAAAGCCTATTTCATTTGCAAAAAACACTACTTCATCAACTGGCACTTTCATTTTGAAGCTATATAAATTACCTTAGTGAAAAGAACATCTCCATTGGAATAAATGCAGCTGTGGTGATTGTATAGTTTCGTGAAATGTTCTGAATTTTATTAACCTACAAATTTATAGTTATGATGAACAAAACAAAGATTTTAGTACTAATGCTTTTCTCCTACCTCTTATTGAATACTGCCTGTGGTACATCAACGACCACATTGGAAGAGAACTGTAACCTTGCCGATTTTTTACCAACAGATGATTGTGATGAAAGTACTGCATGCGGTAACAAAACCAACTGTAGCTCGGATAAAATTAAACATTACAGCAATAGCGACGAATGTTATTGTTACTCAACCCACATGAGGAATGTATTGAGTAGTATTATACCAGATGGTTCCAATCAAACTCCAGGCTATGTTCTTGATGCCGATGATGTTTGTGAGGCTGTGAACAAATTGCCTATTAGGTATTATGAAGTTGCCGTTGGATTATCGCAAGGCTCAAGTAATTGGGGACAGTTGACCAGCACTCAAAATTCAGTAATAAGTGAATTAAAAGAAGTATCTCGTGCCTATCAAAACTATTTTGATCTGAGATTCTATTTGGTGGGAATGACTCCTACAAATGTTAACAACAATGGTGATTGGGCTGCCTCTGTCAATTCAGCGATAGGAGGCTTGCCAAGTAATAACTGTGATCAGAATTTCGATGGCTTCCTATTTGTTGATCCTTTCGGAGGAACTGGTGGAGAAACCAATCAAGGTACAAATGCAGGTGTTCCAGGAGCTGGAGTTCGATCTGATGCCATGACAATGACTCATGAAATCGGCCACCTTTTAGGAGCAAGTCACCTAAGCTCGTGTGCTAATACTTACTTAATGGATCCATCAGGAATGTCTACTGCTGATTGGAATAATGGAAATGGATCAATGATATTTAGTAGATTAACTCAGGGGAAAATTTTGAAAACATTTGTTAGGGACAAGTTTCTTAATGATAGTCCAAGCTTTTCTGAATCGGTACCAAGTAAGTATTTTGTTGATTTAACTTCAAGTACATCCAATCTGATTGAAATTTCAGTTCCGAATACTATTGAAACGTACAACAATTTTAATGTTAGCGTTCCTAATGGATACGAAGTGGTGGAGTGGACTGTCAATAATCCAAATGTTCAGATTGTACAAGAAGGAACAACTTCGGTAACATTAAGAGCAACTGAGATTGGTGCTTATTATGTAAGAGCAAAATTGAAAGTTACGGGTGATGAATCTTGTAATCAGTTGGTTATTGAAAAACAATTTGGGGTAGAGGAGTCAAACTTCGATGACAATGGTTATTTTTCATCTGGAGCTTATTGCCCATATAATCTAAATATAGTTGCCGCTAGTGGTTTTCTTCCAACTTATAGTATTACGAATATTCAGACCAACAGTGAATATGCAACCATAAATTATACCGACAATGCCATTGAAATCAGTTCAGAAACGAATGAAATTTTTTATGTGAAAGTTTATTATGAAGATGCAAATGGAGTCCCATTCATTGAATTTGTGGATATTCATATTGTAACAGAATTGTGTCAATAAATGCATTCAAATGAAATTGTTTAAGTCTTAGGTAACACTTTCATTAAATTTATTTTGATAATTACAAAAGAGGGCTTTTCTATAATATTTAGAAAAGCCCTCTTTCATTTTTAAAGTCTTTTGAAAAAGTGCTTTGGTCATTTAATTAAAAGGCTAATACACAAAAAAACCTCGCAACAAGGTTGCGAGGTTTTTTTAAAAGTTTAATATTTATAATTTATCATCAACACATTTGTTGTCTTTAAACGCTCCTAGATATTTTACGTTTTTAGACTTTTGGTGTATTCTCATCAACATTAAAACTTCTCCTTTTGTTGGACGAGATAGTTTTATCGGAGGGCCACCTAATCTGTTGCTTACCTCTATGTAGTATCCATCTTTAAGATTTACTTTTTTACTACTGGCTCTAGACATATTCCACTAATTTTTAATTATTTAATATTATAACAACCATCTATTGCTATAATTCATTCTAAATTTCAGAAAACCAACACTTTACTTAACAAGAAGTAATCAGTTTCGATTCATCTGAACGGAGAGAATATAAGCTATTTTTTTCGAAAAAGCAAATGTTTAAGGAATTATTAAGATATAAAGGGATTATTGTCTTAGGATAAGGCCTCTTTGATCTTATCAAAATTAGGTAAATCACCAGGACTTTCCAGTACTTCGGCATATTTTACAAGGCCCTCAGCATCTACAACAAAAGCAGATCTTTTCGAAACTCCTTTCATTCCACCAAATGGAAAAGTCTCAAAAATGCAGTCATAGGCAGTTGAAACGTCCTTGTTGAAATCTGATAAAAGATCAAAATTGATATTTTGCTCAGCCTTGAATTTTTCAAGTGTAAAAACTGTATCAACTGAAATGCCTAATACCGTTGCATTGGCTTCATTGTAAAATGAAATTCCGTCTCTGATACTGCATAATTCTTGAGTACATACTCCCGTAAAAGCGAGCGGGAAAAACAACAATAAAACGTTTTTGCCTTTATAATCTGATAAGCTAATTTCTTTTTTATCCGAATTCATTAGGGTGAAATCCGGGGCTTTGTCTCCTGTTTTTAAACTCATGGTTTTTGTTTTTATTTGAAATATGCTGCAAAGATAAGAATTTCTTGCTTGAATGGCGAAGGCGAGGCGGTTCGACGATTCGATACCAAAAGGTGCCGCAGGCGCCGTACCAACAGCATGAGGCAAGCGAAGCGAAGGCCGCATACCGAAACCGCAAGAAATTCCTATCTTTGCCCAAAATTAGCAGAAATGAATAAAGTGGTAAAAAAGACATCATTGACAAAAGCAATCATGACTGAAATGGTCTTACCCAATGATACCAACAATCTGGGGAACCTGAGAGGAGGCAAAATATTGCATTGGATGGATATTGCCACGGCTATTAGTGCTGGTAGGCTGGCCAATCGGCCAGTGGTAACCGTTTCTGTTGATCAAGTTTCCTTCCTGAATCCAATAAAATTAGGTGATGTTGTAACCATAGAATCTAAGGTGACAAGAACATTCAATACTTCGATAGAAACGTTTGTGGAAGTTTGGGCGGAAAATCTGCCAACACAAACCAAGTATAAGTGCAATGATGCCTACTATACATTTGTTGCATTGGACAGCAATGGCAGACCGACAGGTGCTCCACAGGTAGAGCCTGAAACGGAAGAGGAACAATCACAGTTTGATAAGGCAATGAAAAGAAGGCAGCTCCGTTTGGTTTTAGCCGGTCGATTGGCACCAGAAGAAGCGGATGAGTTGAAGTCCTTATTTGCAAAGTAAATAAGGGATTGGAGCATGAAAAACTAAAATCATTCTCCCAATTTCTTTAGATTGAATTCTACCATTTTACCGAAAAAAAGTTTGGCAGTTTCTTCAAAAGTACTGGTCAAATCAGAAGCAAAAAATTGATGATCTTTGGTATCGGCTATTGAAGCATTTTTGCTAAGTAAATCTAAAGCAGCCAGTTTTGTTTTTAAATGTTCAGCCACAATACTAGGAGCATCAAAGACTTTTGTTTTATTGTTGTAATAATGTTCTATTTCTTCCTTGATCAAAGGGTAGTGGGTACAACCCAAAATTAAACCATCTACTTCGCTAAATGGAGGATCGCCCAAGTAGTTGTCGATGAGCGCGAATAATAAATGTTTTTTCTTGTGTAAACCTTCTTCGATAATAGGAACCAGAGATCTTGTGGCTAAGGAGTTTATCTCAAGATCAGGCCTCGCTGCTTTGAGTTTGTTTTCATAAACTTTTGAGTCAATGGTTACTTTGGTTCCAATGACTCCAATTTTATCAATTTCATTCACCGTAACAGCTTGCACAACTGGATCTATCACATCAATGATGGGAACATTAGGATATTGCTTTTTTAATGCTTCAAAAGCGACAGCGGAGGCTGTATTGCAAGCGACGACAATGGCTTTGCAATTTTTTTGAAGAAGAAATTCAGTAATGTTGAAGGAATAATTTTTAATAGCAGCGTGAGACTTGTCTCCAAAAGGGAGGTGATCAGAATCGGCAAAATAGACAATCTGTTCATTTGGTAAGAGCCTTGAAATAGCCTTCGCTACAGTCAATCCGCCTGTACCTGAATCAAAAACTCCTATGGGACAATTTGCGTTCATATTTTGTTATAAAAAGAGTATCCTCAAAAATAAATAAAATGTTTGGATGTTCAGATGTTCTGGATGTTTAGAAGGCCAAAAGATTACAAGCCATTGGCCCTTAGCTATTGGCCTTTGGCAGAAAAAAAATCCAAAATTCTTTCGACTGTGGGGAGAAAACTAAAAGTCCCAAAGCGCAGCGCGCCCAAAAAAAAAGTCGTGCCACCCAGAAGGCAACACGACTCATGATTGGTTGATTGTTGATTTTTTACATTCCTAATTTAGCTTTTACCAAAGCGGTAACATCGTCAGCTGGAGGAAAGTAAAGAAGTGCTCCTGATCTGGTATCAAATATGTATGTGAAACCATTTTCTGCAGCCACAGCATCTATTGAATTCTGAACACTTTCTATGATTGGTTGAGTAGCTCCGATTCGCTTCTCTTCCAATTCTTGTTGAGCTTTCATAGAAAACTCTTGAAGGCTTTGTTGTAAGGCGTAAAGTTCCTGAGTTCTCGTTTGCTCCTCAACCTTGGTAATGATACCTGATTGAATGTCTTGTTGCAATTTTTGAACCTTGGTTTGATAATCTTGCTGCATGCTTTGCAGTTGATTTTCTTTTTGAAGAGCGAAAGTCTCCACATCTTTTTCCGCAGCTTTCCAT
Source organism: uncultured Chitinophagales bacterium (assembly GCA_937927195.1). Taxonomy (GTDB): domain Bacteria; phylum Bacteroidota; class Bacteroidia; order Chitinophagales; family UBA2359; genus JAHDGP01. The sequence goes on along the minus strand of CALBCY010000343.1, from coordinate 12,102 downwards.
GCAGGCAATTGATTAAGAAGATCGTCGCTATTTAAATGCCCGAAACTTTGAGCAGTTGCAATATTTGTGCTTGCTAGCAGCATCATGATTGCGAAGAATGAACTTAATATGTATTTCATTTTATTAAATTTCTAATTGTTATAATTCAGTTTTGGATGATTACAGTACTACTATAATCTTGATTTGATTTGGTCATAAACATCAACACTTGGCAAAGTAAACAACAATGGGCCACCAAGAGTACTATCAAAAATGTAGGAATACCCTTCTTCCTCTGCAAAGGTTTTAATGGCATTTTGAACTTTGTCAAGGATTGGAGTAAGCAATTCGTTTTGTTTGTTCATAACTTGTTGCTGAGCAGTTGTTTCAAACTGTGCAATACCTTGTTCCTCTGCTGCAAGCGCTTGTCTTTCCTGTTCCAATGCCATTGGTGTGATCGTACCTTCAGCATATTTCTTCTCTAGATCTTGCACCTTGGTTTGGATGCTTGTAACTTTCGAATTGTATTGTCCTTCCAGGTTGCTTCTCAAACTAGTGATTTGTTCATTGGCTTGAGTGTATTCAGGAAGTCCTTCCAATAATTTGGAAGAATCAAGGTGTCCCACTTTCTGGGCAGATAAGTTGAAAGAGGCAAAAGTGAAAGCCAATACGAGGCTCAACTTAAATATTCTATTGAAATGTTTGTAAATCTTCATTTTTCTATTTTGGCACTACTACAAATATAGTAATTTTTGATTTTAACAAAATTGCCTGAGATCGATTTTTTATCAACAAAGGCGATTTGGATTGTTTTACCCTTAGTCAATAAGGTTAAGGTCTTTCATGATTTCCTCTGTCTTATCGTATTTGTCATTGGCATAAAGAACTGAAATTCCACTTGATTTGTCCAATACAAAATCGTAAGCACGTTGGTTGGCCATTTTGGCGATGGCTTCATATATGCTGTCCTGAATTGGCTTGACCAAGTCTTGACGCAATTTGAAAAGGCCTCCTTCGAAACCGAATTTTTCTTTTTGAAAATCTTTGAGTGATTTTTCTTTATCGATTATTTCTTGCTCTCTTCTTTGTCTTAAATCTTCTGTCAACAAGACTTCTTCCGCGCGGAAAGCTTTATATAGGTTTTCTATTTCTTGATATTTTTGCTGAACATCTTTTTGCCATTGCTGGGTTTTTCTGTCAATCTGTTTTTGTGCGTCTTGGTATTCTGGCATCGCATTCAAAACAGCCTCTGTATCTACAAAAACAATTTTTTGAGCAAAGCTCATTGTGGTTCCGGCTACAACGATTGCCAGTATTGCTATTATCTTTTTCATTTTGGGTTGTTTAAATTTACAATTTGGGTTTTCGACTGCGTCATTTCCTCAAAGTTTAGCAAAGATGGAAATCATTTTAACATTTTAACGGAACTTAATAATTATTTTAGCTCAATATGAAATAACAAGAGGACAGTCTAAGTGCTTTAAAATCAATTGTTTTTGAAGACAGTCCTGCTTATTCAGGTTCGAATCCAAGGATGAAATGGAATTCGCCAAAGAAATTCAAAAACTTGCCGAATCCTTCACCGCCAACATAACTTACTCTGTTTCTGTCAAAGCCAACTCCATAATCAAATCCCATCAAACCAAACATTGGCAAATAGATTCTTAGACCAAGACCAGCTGAACGGTATAAATCAAAGGGATTGTAATCACTAAATTTATTCCAGGTGTTTCCACCCTCTGCAAATGCCAATGCATATATAGTTGTTGTAGGACTTGGGCTTAAAAGATATCTAAGCTCAATAGAAAGTTTGCTCATATAAGGATCTCCTAGGTCAATACGCGATTCATTAATTCCATCACCATCAAAATCTTTGAAGACAGGGTTTTGTGTAATTTCATTTTCAGTATATCCTCTCAATCTATAAATGTCTGTACCAGCCAAATATCCATTGATTTGATTGGATAGTCCATCACCACCAACCCAGAATCTCTCAAATGGAGCCGTTCCAATTTGGGCATTGTAATGTCCTAAGATTCCACCTTTAAAGGAAGTTTTTAAAACCAATTTTTCATTCAATGGTGCATACCATTCAGCAGTTAATTTCCATTTGTGATATTCTGTCCATTTATACTTATCCTCATCAGATAGGTTTTTGTAATTTTTATTGTTGAAAGCCGAATATGGTGGCGTCAATTCAGCAGTTAAAGTAAAAGTAGAACCACTGGTCGGGAATATTGGATTGAAAACAGTTGATCTGGTTAAGGTTGTAATCATACTAAGATTAAAGTATGTTCCATCCTTTACGATGAATCGTTGATTCCAATCGTTCAATTTGAATTGCTCTAATTTGACAGCGTTTACCAGTGTGAAATTATCATCTGGCCAACGCAAGCGACGTCCCAAAGAAACGGTCAATGAATTGTTGATCATTTCATTTTGCAGGTTACTGAAGTCAAAGAAATCGACAGTATTGGCTCTTGCATAGATTGCTTGCCTTGCTCTGTTTAGTGAAACGGTCAAGGAATTTGGTCTTTTTCCCCCTAACCATGGTTCAGTGAATGAAAGGGAAAGCGCTTGAAATTGCTTTCCTGTTGATTGAAATTTCACTGCTAATCTCTGGCCATCTCCCGCAGGGATCCCTCTTTGCTGCCATGCTTCTTTGCTTAGCATGTTTTTTATACTGAAATTGTTAAGTGAAACCCCCAGGCTTCCTACAACTGAATTTCCTCCCCAACCAGCAGACAATTCTAATTGATCTGAAGGTCTTTCTTCTACCGTGTATTTGATATCAACCGTACCATCTGAAGGATTGGGAATAGGCTGAATTCCGATTGCTTGTGGATTAAAGTAGTTCAAGGCGATGAGCTCTTGTTGAGACCTGATTATATCAGTTCTTCTAAACTTGTTACCTGGTTTGGTAAACAAAGAACGTCTGATTACATGCTCATTGGTTTTTGTATTTCCAACTATAATGATGTCATTGATTGTTGCTTCTGGGCCTTCATAAACTCTCAGTTCCAAATCAATCGAATCGTTTGATATTTTTGCTTCAATAGGCTGCACATTAAAGAACAAGTATCCGTCATCCATGAAAAGAGAACTAATATCGTTTCCAGCTGGATCAGCAAAAAGTCTTTGGTTAAGCAATTCTGTATTGTAAACATCTCCCTTTGTAATGGCTAAAATTTTGTTCAAAGTTTCATCGTCGTACTTGGTGTTTCCAGTCCAGTTGAAATCTCTGAAATAATATCTTTGGCCTTCTTCAATTTTAAGGTGGATATCAAGGTGGCCATTTTCGGCGATGTACATAGAATCTTGAACAATTCTTGCATCTCTGTATCCTTGCGAATTGTAGTAAGCAATCATTGCTTCTTTGTCGGTATCGTAATCTTGTTTTTTGAATTTTGACGAAGAGAATAGTCTAAGACGAATTTTATCATCAAAATAGTTAAGTGCATCTTGAATGGAGACATTTGCCAGAACAGGAATCAATTTAGAGGTTTTGATGTCTTTCCAAATTCTCTTGCCTGCTGTTGGGTCAATTTTAGACTTGCCCTTTGTATTGGACATTGCCTTTTTAAGTTTTCTTGCATAAACTCCTTCAACGCCACTAAAAACAACATCGTTGATCTTTACTTTTCTTCCTCTTCTAGCGTTGATCGTCAAGATAATACTGTTGGACCTAACGGTGTCAATCTGTTCTGTCAGTTCAATCGTGGTATTTAAGAAACCCTTGTTGACATAAAAATCTCGGGTAATGTTGATTACTTTGTTTTTGGTATTGTTGTCGAGTATTCTTCCAGCTAAAAGTGGCAGGGATTCTCTTAACTCATCGATTTCACCATTTTTTACGCCCGTAAACTTGTACTTGGACATTCTAGGTAATTCCTCGAGATGAATTTCAAGAAAAACAATATTATTGATGAATTTTGAAGCCTGAATTTGGACATCTGCAAAAAGACCTTGTTTCCATAGGGTTTTTATGGCATCTGGAATTTTGTCACCAGGAATTCTGATTGCATCTCCGACGGCTAAACCTGAGAGTGAAATAAGGACCGTTTCATCTAGGTACTTGGTGCCTTTTACTTTGATTCCCCCAATTTCATACTCATTGACAATACCGTAATCGACGGTTTCCATTTCTGGCGCTTGAGCGAGGATGCTCAGATTACACCAACAGGATAAAATAAAAATAAAAGTGAACGTTGTAATTCCACTTTTACCAAAGTTTGTAAATATAGTATGTATCATACCCAGTTTTAATCAATAAGATGATTTGAAATGAAAAAGGTTGCTAGCAGCAGATAAAATTTTAATATAACTCAAATGTTTAATGGAGGTTTGTATTCTATTTCATTAAAAATGAAACATTACATTTCCAGGACATTAATTATTTGACAACCAACTGTTCGCTAATTTTTCCAAACCTTCTTTCTCGGTTTTGAAATTCGTAAATGGCCTTAAAGAATTCTTCTTTCCCAAAGTCCGGCCATAGAGTTTCGGTAAAATAAAGTTCTGAATAGGCTATTTGCCACAAAAGATAATTGCTTATTCTTTTTTCTCCACTGGTTCTGATCAAAAGTTCCGGATCTGGAATGTCCTTTGTAGCCAGATAAGAGTGAATGAGTGTTTCATTCACTTCGCTCGGTGAAATTTTCCCATCAGCAGCATCTTGGGCAATGTTTTTTATAGCCTTTGTTAGTTCCCATCTGGAACTATAGCTGAGAGCAAGGGTAAGAACCAGCTTAGAATTGTTTTTTGTTGTTTCTTTTGCTTCTTGCAAATGGCGGATACAATCGTCTGGAAGTCTTTCGATGTCTCCTATCGTATTGAGTTTTACACCATTCTTATTTAACTCGTTCGTTTCTCTCTTTATAGTTTTAACGAGTAATTTCATCAAAGCGTTGACTTCGGTTTTGGGTCTGGACCAATTTTCTGTTGAAAAGGCATAAAGGGTTAAGTATTCGACTCCTAGTTCCCTGCAGGCTTCCGTAATATTTCTAACAGAGTCCGCACCTTTGGCGTGACCGAAAATTCGATTTCGGCCAAACTTTTGCTTGGCCCATCTTCCATTTCCGTCCATGATTACAGCAACATGACGCGGAATGTTTTCTTTATTTAGTGATTCCTTATAAGTCATTATTTTTGTGGGCAATTCCCTTTGAAAATGGTATATGTTACAAAGATACCAATAAATAAATAACCATCATTACTAACTGAATCTCCTCTTTGTCTTCCTTCAAAGCCAATGGTGGTTCCCAATTCATCTGAACGGTCTGCCAGTTCTGCAGTAACAGAGGCTTGTCCAAGGATATTGGGGTTGACAAAAGTGCCACTGATGTCATCCAGATAGTCTGTAAAAGTGAATCGATAGCCCGCTTCAAATCCAACATTCCATAGATTGCTGACCCAATGTTTGTAGCCAAGCCCCACAGGAACAGCAAATTGTGTCAATTTGTATGGTTCGCCGTTGGTGAAATCGCCATTTTGTTGACCTTCGGTTCCGAGATCCCTTAGGTTGTACCAATCCCCCTCATATTTTGCTTGAGGATTGAATCTAAAAACGGAAAGTCCGAGTGTAAGGTAAGGAGAGAAGAAATTGTTTTTGTCGCCTGGAATATATTTCAGGAAATTGAATTCTACCTGAAAAGCTCCTTCAAAGACGTTTGATCTGAAACTAAGGTTTCTTGTACTTGGGAAGGGATCCGAGGAGTGTTTATCGTCAAAGTTTAAGCTTCCATAACTGACACCACCTTTCAAAGAGATGTAAGGTCCGACGCTGTATTTGTAAAACACACCTCCTGCAGGTCTAATTGTTTTGAAGTTGTAATTTGGATTGAGATCACCAAAATAGTTGGACGTTCCAAGCCAAAAACCATATTCCTGATATTTGGCCAATTGAGCCGAAAGGTTTTCAGGGGAGAAGGTGATGAATAGTAGGCAAAAAGCCGAGAAAATCTTGATTTTTTTTAACATATTATTTTTCACTGATATAGTCGAAACAATAACGGTAACAATGGCTCAATGTTGCTGTAATGCTAAGAATTGCCAGAAAGTCCATCGAATTTTAAGAAAATTTTAAGTTCGAATTCATGAACTGGCAGGAGAACCAACATGTATTCAGGCGCTTAGCAAAAAATGGGATTGAAACCAATAAAAAAGGCAAGAACTCTTTGCAGAGGTCTTGCCTTTTAAAGAAAAATTAATTTTTCTTAGTTAACTGATTCGCTTAAAGCTTTACCTGGCTTGAATTTTACCACGTTTTTCGCTTTAATCTGCATTTTCTGACCTGTTGCAGGGTTACGTCCTTCTCTAGCAGGACGGTGGTTTTTAGTAAATGTACCTAAACCCAAAAGGCTGAATTTTTCATCTGCTTTCAAAGTTGCTTCTATTGCGTCTACAAAAGATTTTACTGCTGCTTCTGCTTGAACTTTTGTTAAACCTGCGTCTTCTGAAATCTTTGCTAATAAATCTGCTTTTTTCATGCTATTGCTGTTAATTTAAAAATGTGTAATACTAAGATTACCTATTGGTTAAATAATAATTAGTCATCTCAACGAATAATATCATCGTTTTAAACTGTGCGAAATTACTAATTTTGACAAACTCCACCAATAAAATCAATAAAAACACACGTTTTTATTGAGTTTTCTTCATTTTTTAAGGAAAATTGAGCTATTTCAGCCTTTGATTTCAGCTATTTCATCCAAGGTTTACCCAAAAAGACATGAAAAGAACGAGTTTATATAAGAAACATACAGATATAGGGGCTAAAATGGTCGACTTTGCCGGTTTTAGCATGCCAGTGATTTATACTTCAATCAAAGAAGAGCACTTGGCTGTCCGTCAAAGTGCTGGATTGTTTGATGTTTCTCATATGGGGGAATTCAGGATTTCCGGAAAAGATGCGAGATCTTTGGTTCAATGGCTTAGCTCCAATGATGCCGATAAATTGTCTCCTGGTGAAATACAATATTCTTGTTTACCCAATTCGAAAGGCGGCATTGTTGATGATCTATTGGTTTATTGCATAGATCCAGAGCATTTTATGTTGGTTGTGAACGCTTCTAATATAGAAAAGGATTTTGATTGGATAGAGCATCAAAGAATTCTGAAGGAATTTGATGCAGAATTGGTCAATCTATCTGATGAAACGGACCTTTTGGCGCTGCAAGGACCGAAAGCCGAGAAAATTTTACAAGAATTATGCGAAGAAGATTTATCTGTGGTAGAAAATTACCATTTCATTAATGCGAGTATCAAAGGATTTGGAGAGCTTATGATTTCACGGACAGGTTATACAGGTGCTGGAGGTTTTGAAATTTATCTCAAACCAGCGCAAACGGTGGAATTGTGGAATGTTTTGCTTGAAAAGGGCAAATCTGATGGATTGATTCCAGCTGGTTTGGCTGCGAGGGATACTTTAAGGCTTGAAATGGGCTATTGTTTGTATGGCAATGATATTGATGAGACAACCAATCCGCTCGAAGCAGGATTGGGGTGGATTACCAAATTGGACAGCGAATTTGTCGGAAAAGATGTTTTACTCGCACAAAAAGAATCGGGACTAAAATCCAGGCTGGTTGGTTTTGAATTGAAAGACAAAGGGATACCGAGGAAGGATTATCCAGTTTTTGATGCCGATGAGAATGAAATTGGTCGAGTTACTTCTGGAACGCAATCGCCTAGCTTGTCCAAACCCATTGGTTTGGCTTATGTCGATCGTAAATTTAGAAAGAAAGGAACGGAGATTTTTATAGGTGTTCGGAAGAAGAAGTTGAAAGCAGTGGTTTGTGGTTTGCCTTTTGTTTGAAATTATTTCGTCATTTTATACTTGACGAAGCAATAGAGAGCTTTTGTTTCTTAGTTTAAGCTTGCCATGAACGTTGGAACAGTGAAAATATAAGGCATCTCTTGATAATGTAGCATTTGTTTCAGAATTTCAATCATCATAATAAAATCTGCATTGAATGATAGAGCATTTCTGATTTGCACGTTTTTTAGCGGAAACATTATGAACCAGACTGTGTTCATGGCCTTCATACTTGGATTTTTATGAGTGATTACTTGTACTTGAAAATGTACGTTATTTTGTACAAATAATCGAGTCAAGAGCTACTGCGCCAGGGATAGTAGCGGTTATGAAGTCATTTTTAAAAACAACAGAACAAGGAGGGTCGCAGGCTGAACGATTGAGTGAAGACAAGAACCGACTATGTTGTGTGTATTTAAAAATGGCTGAATTTTAGCGGATAGCCCGTCCGTAGGGGCGCCCGACAACAAAAAAGTTTTTGCTTTGATCGTCTATTTCAGCTTCGGATTGTTCTTGTGTCGGTCTTTGTCTCGAATGTTTTTTTTCTCCAAATTTTTCTCGAGTGCTTCGGTCAGATCGATTCCAGTTTGATTGGCAATACAAATGAGTACCCAAAGGACGTCTGCTATTTCATCTCCTAATAGCTCTTTGTGATTCTTTTCATTTGGTTTTTTGAAAGATTGATCTCCATAGATTCTGGACATGAGCCTTGCCACTTCGCCAACTTCTTCTGTTAGTATGGCCATATTGGTCAATTCACTGAAATATCTGACGCCAACGGTTTTGATCCATTGGTCTACTTGCTGTTGGGCTTCTTTGATGGTCACTGGGCTTAAGTTTTGTTGGTTTATCTTTTAGTAGAACTCGACATATTTTTTTGTCGATGAAATTATAGGCAAGATAGGGCAAAAAAAAACTCGCCATATGAATGGCGAGTTTTTTATATCAAAACTTAATAGTTGTAGTTGAAAATTAGAATTGTTCAGTTCTGTCGATACATTTGGTAATGGCAGATTGAAGTTCTTTGGCATTTTTGCTACCAAGAAAAACACGATCTCCATTTTTTAATCTAATGTCTAGACCTTTTCGGCCACAAACACTGAACATTTTTTCCTGAGTTGCAAAACTTAGATTGGATCCGTTCATAGTAGAAGGCAATGATGGGTTATCAACCACAGCACAGTAATCTACATCTTCGATTTTAATCTTTTGTTTTTTATAATGCAAAGGGAAATATTGATAGTTAATACTCTTTTCAGTTATGGCGAATCTCATTCTAACATTTAATAGATAGAATAGGAAAAATGATAGGGCCATTAATGAAGCCATTGCCCACATTGGTGAGATTTGACTGGCATTTTGGATGTTTCCAGTAATGAAACCGTAACCCAATCCTGCGACAAGAACTCCAATGAATACAATCCATTCCCAATTTCTGTACGTCTGTTCTTCTTTGTATAAATTCATGATCTTAATCTTTAATTATCTGTTTGTTAATACTAAATTAACATAGAATTAGGTGAAATGCAAGTTTTGGACAGTAAAACTTTGTTAAAACTCCTTATTTTATTGACTTTGGTGCAAATTTGGCCTCTTTTCTTCATGTTAAGGCAATGTTACTTTCGATACATATCAAAAATTAATATTATCAAATTGTTAATTAGCACTTGCTATTTTGTTTAATTTTTGAGATAAATTTGCTGTTTTTGGTTAGTTGTTTTTGATTGGAACGGGTTAACATTGAATTTCATCGAATAATTGCTATAGATTATATATCGAAATTTCTCCTTCTCGGTAATTCTGGTTGCAATAGATTTAAGATTAAAGTTTGGAAAAAACGGATAGCAGCAATTGATTTGGAAAAAAGGTTGTGTAGGCCAAATGTCTCAATTTGATTGCTCAAGTCAAGCAATTTGTCAAGAGCGGTTGGCTTTGATAAGAAGAATTTATTGAATATATTTCAGTAATTAATATAAAAATAAATGTTCTTTTATTATTTTGCATTCAAATAAAATATATTAAAAATAACAAAATGAAAACAAATCCAATTCAATGCCTTCTTTTGATATTATTTGTAATAGCTTTTTCCAACACAAATCTTATTGCTCAAGCTTGCGGTGGTGGAATAGATGAGGATTTTAGTGACTGTGTTTTGCCTTCTGGGTGGAGTGTTTCTTCAACGGTAGGAGCGGCTGTAGACAACGGTTTTTTCTTTAATCAATTGGATGCTCCTGGAGGTGTTGGACCATCTAATTTCGATGGCTGCGTTGCATTGATGGATGATGACTTTGCAAATAATTTAGGAGTAGCTTGTATATTAACCCCTGTGGTGGATTTAACAACCTATTCTAGTCCAGACTTAATTTTCGATTGGCAACACGAAGCCTTAGCAGGAGGCGGGAATTTTCTCGTTGACGTATGGGATGGAGCAAACTGGGTAAATGTTTTTTTTGCTGATGATGATTCTGACGGAAATGATGAAACTGTCGGCTTAGATATTTATGCAAATACTGATTTTCAAGTTCGATTTTGCTACGATGATGAAGGTGGTTTTCAATGGGGAGCTGCGGTCGATAATGTTGTAGTAACTGGTGCAACGGAAAATTCGGTACCCACTTGTGATGCTGATGGTGGCAGATTTTAAATTAGTTATCTAGATCAGGCCTACACGAATATTTGGAAAAAAAGAATAACAAACGAATAATTTTTAGAGGTCTTGTTCACAATGAAGAGCCGATCGTTCTTTTTTATGTGCTTTTTTATGAATACTTTTTAGTTTGAAACGAATATAAATTCATTTCCACCGAATAATAGGGATTTGTATTTACATTGAAATTCCTTCTTTATTCCGCTGCTAATTTCAGTTCGACCCTTGATAAATCTTTGTTGTAATGTAAGGTTTGATTTGTATGAAAAAATCAGAATGGCCTTTCACGAAAACAATATAAAAATTGCTTATCTGAGAGGAATTGAGATAGGGGAGTATTGATTCTTTTGGTTCGCTGGCGCTTGCGGTTTTGGGTTTTGGGACGCGCTGGTGCTGCGCGCGGCCACAGCTTTTGGAGCGGAAGCTGAGCTTCCTTTTGGGTTCGCTTGGGGTATTTTTTTCGCTGTCGCGAGCGGTTTTGGGTCGCACCTAATGTCATTGACTTAAGGATTTTTCTCTTTTTTTCCAACAGGCAGCCCCGATCGGAGCGTCGCACGGCCGTACCAACAACAATGCCGCAGGCGAGACGGTTAGACGGTTCGATACCAATAGATGCGAAGTCGGAATGCCGCCCAATCGTACTAATAGGATGAAGCTAGCGAAGCGCACCGGGCTGGCGTTCCAGCTGCGTACCCAAATTTGTTTTTTTTTCTTATTTCAAAGACATTGGGGACGCACCCAAGGTCTCTTCTTAATCTCTTGAATGATTGTGGGAGCCAAATGATTGTTCTGATTGTTTCAATTAATTTGGTTAATCGCTTCTAATTAAATATTTTGGGGAAGTATAACAAACGCCCAAGTATATGGAGAAGTATGAAAAGTATATCACCGATCTAACAGATTGGACGATTCGTTTTGCCCCGAAAGTAATAGCTGCTGTAATTGTTTTGGTGGTTGGGCTTTGGATTGCCAATCGGGTTGGCGAATTTTTGAAGAAGTCATTGGTGAAGTCTAATATTTCTACTGAGATCCTGTCTTTTCTCGGCAGTATTATAGATATCGTCTTAAAAATTGCGGTAATTTTGTTTGCTGCTAGTATTGTTGGCTTTGAAGTTTCCTCACTTTTTGCTTTGATAGCGGCAATTGGTTTTGCAGTTGGGATGGCTTTGCAGGGTTTTTTAGGAAATTTTGCATCTGGTATAACCATTGTTTTCTTGAAACCCTATAGAATTGGTGATTGGGTTGAAATTTCAGAAAAGTTTGGTAAGGTCGAAAGCATTCAAATATTTAATACAACGATAGAAACACCTAATCAGAAAACGCTGATCATTCCTAATGGGCAGGTGACAGATAATATTATTACCAATTTTTCTACCAAAGGTTCTGTGCGTTTAGAACTGAAGGTTACCATGCCTTATTCTGAAAGTTTTCCGCGCGTAAAAGAAGTCATTACGCAAACATTAAGGGAAACACCTAAAGTCATTCAAGAGGACAAGTTTTTTATAGGCATTGAGGATTATGATAGTCATAATATCACGATTACTATCCGACCATTGATAAATCCTGATGATTTTTGGGAGGTGAAATTGGATACTTATGAAAGAATCAAAAGCGCATTTCACAAAAATGATGTCAAAGTTGCCTATTCTGAAGGAGTTGA
>CALBCY010000342.1 GCA_937927195.1 uncultured Chitinophagales bacterium | reverse complement strand
TTTTGAAAAACACAAGAAAACCCGACCCTTCATTTTTGCGCTTATGTGGTGGGCCGGGTTTCATGCTATGAAAAAAACTTATTTTTTACTATTTATTACTATTTTTATCACACATTCTCAATGTGCGATTGTTCCCATCATCTTACGACTAGCTTCTCGGTAAACACCACTCCTTTTTCACTGGTATAGACCATTAAGTAAATCCCTTTTGCGAATAGGCTTATGTCTAATTGGAAAGGGAATGATTGTGGTGCCAAAGGTGTTTGGACCAACTGACCTGTTAGATTGTAAATCTCAAAAGAAGCTTCATTTGTTTGAGTGGAATTATCTAATCTGCCAGCTGCTAGCGCGGATTCGTGAAATGAAACATTGACTATCTCACTGGCAGGATTTGGATAAACAAACAACTTATCTTGTTCCTGATCTATGTTGTTGAATTGATTGCTAATTGTACTGTACACGGTATTGGTGATCACAAATGGCTTGAAATCAAATTGTATAGCTGCTCTGTTTTCGATGCGGCTAAGATTTTGACAATCTTTTTTAGCCTCTATCTTGAACTGAATAAAACCTTGACTTCCTGATTCATTTTCAACTTTAAAAGGTAAGTTAATATCGATGAAAGTAAATTTTACAATGCCGTTTTCAAGCATTTCAAATTCGTAATCATGACTAACTGTTGCAATGCTGAATGTATTCAAATCCAGAAACTCTGGCAAAGTATCAATTACAACTATTCTTGAAGTGGGATAATTTCCAAGATTTTGAAAACGAATTTTATAAGTCAAAGTATCATTGGGATTTATCAAATGAGCTGGACCGTAACCAGCCGGAGAAACTAAAATGTCATTTGGATCAATGCTTCCTACAACTCTTTCTGAACTTGTTGCATCATTATTGGAATAGTTTAGATCTGTTTCATCTCCAGTTATTGTAACAGTAAAATTCTTAAAGGACTCTAATTGTGCATTTACATCAACATAGTCTAATAAATTAATTATTCCCATTTCATTAATGTCAATACTTCCGAGGTTCCATTCATAGACTTTTTCATCGTTAAAATCCCAAGGCAAATCACTAGCAGCAATAGATACATCGTCATCAAGCGTCAATTGTAGCTTAACATTATTGGCAATTGCTGCTCCTGAATTTGAATAAGAAATAACCATCTCATTTTCGAATCCCCTTCTCAAGGCAGTTAAGCCTAAATCAACTGTTAAGTCCGGTAAAATTTGAATGGCAGTGTTTGCAAAATCATTGTTTGGCAAATTTTGTCCAATCTTTTGCACCGATACATTGATCGAAGCAGATGGTCCCGGACAAATGTTGTTGTAGTTTTCTTTTAAAATTTGTTGTACAGTATATTCCCCAACAGGCAAACTAATTTGGTAAAAGCCGTTTTCATCTGTAATAACAGTTAGCCCACCTGGTTCAATGTTAACGATGTTGTTTGGAATTCCCATTTCATTTGCATCTTGAATGCAGTCTCCATTCAGATCATTGTAAACGATTCCGCTTACAATCGTTCCGTTGTCTTCTGTCACTTCAAGCTTTTGATTCGTCGCTACATCCAATAAATATTGAGTGTGTCCCGAGGGCCATTCCATTCTTATTTCATCAATTATAGTGGCGTCTTCCAATCCAAAGTGTTGAGTGAAACTGTTTTGAGACCCCGGTCCACCACCAGTTTGTGCAGAAATTTCACGCATCATGGTTACGACTTCTCCATCAATCGTTGCCGTCAAATAAATTCTTGTTCCTATTGCTGAAGCATTGGAATTGGTCCCGAACAAGGCAATGTTCAAGTAATTATTTGCATTGCCTTCATTTGTATAAATAAAATTGTTGCCGTCGCTGTGATTGGCAATTGCAATGTCTAAGTCTCCATCATTGTCATAATCCGATGAAGCAACTCCAAATGAGTTACCTTCTGGAGCGACAATTGGTATGTTGGTTATTCTTAAAAAGTTTCCTTCCCCATCATTCAAATAAAAGAACTTCACCCCATTTCTATCATTGGAAACAAACAAGTCCAACCAACCATCATTGTTAAAGTCCCCAAAAACAGAACCGTGAGAATCTCCACCTCCTTGAGAAACCGGACTGTCTGCCAGTAAAGTAAAGTTTCCTGTTCCATCATTTCTATACAAAAAATTATCTTCCTTCGATGCATTTGCAACAAACAAGTCTAAATCACCATCATTGTCAATATCCGCAAAACTGCATCCAACAGAACTCGCATTGTCTCCCATTTCAAGCTTGGTAAAACTTCTATCTCCATTGTTGATGAACAATAAGTTTTGATCTTGTCGAACGGGAACGAACACATCCATAAAGCCATCATTATTCACATCTCCCCAGGTACTTCCTACAGAAGAAACGGCTTGATTAACCAATGGACCTTCCTCTATTCTGTCGAAGCTTCCATCTCCATTATTGCGATATAGTTTGTTAGCTTTCGACTCAAAATAATCGGAGACATAAATGTCTACAAATGAATCGTTGTCATAATCGACAAAGCTTACACTGTGCGAATATGAATTACTTTCTTCTAGTAATGCTTCTTCTATTCCAACAAGTGTTTGATTGTTGTTCAAATAGATAAAATCGCGATTGTCTACATTGTTGGCAATGACGACATCCTTGTAGCCATTGTTATCTAGATCAGCCCAAGAAGCAGCAAGTGCTCCACTTAACTCACTTACTAAAATACCTGTGGTTTGTTTGGTAAATGTCCCATCTGTATTGTTGATGTACAAATTACTCGGTAAATCTGGATTGTAATTGGGAACGAATAAATCATCATAACCATCATTGTTGTAATCGACCCAGCAAATTCCCCATGAATCATCCATTTCATCAACAGTTGGATCATTGGTTAATAGCGTAAAAACAGGAACATCAATGCTGTCAACGGCCAGGGGCTTTGCTGAAGCATCCATTTGAAGCAATCCAATCATTGATGATTGAAGCAAAAGTAGGAGTATTAAGTTTGTATAGAGGCTTTTCATAGCTTTTCCATTTGGTATGTAAAGTGTAATAATTGTACCAAAGAGATAAAGCGTTGATGTTCAATTTTATATATAAATTGCGGAGCAAAATCCTTCTATTTTCTGAACGACTTTCTTGATTTTGGAATTTGTGGATTGTTGAATGAATTAAAATTGCTTTTGGTGAAACACCAAAAGGAAGCGGTTATAAACACCAAAAGGAAGCAGTTATAAACACCAAATGGGAGCAGCGACAACACCAAAAGGAAGCAGCGACAACACCAAATGGGAGCAGTTATAAAACCAAATTATGCAGTGACATCGTCAAAAGCAGGCAGTTTTCGATTTGAATTCAGAATAAGCTCGAATCATTTTCTCACTTTGGGAGGATGATCATAAAGGTGGTTCCTTTGCCTGGAGCAGATTTTTGGACGAAAATTTTTCCCTTGTGATATTCCTCGACTATTCTTTTTGAAAGAGATAGTCCTAAGCCCCAGCCTCTCTTTTTCGTACTGAAGCCTGGTTTGAAAACATCAGAGGTATTGCCTTTTATTCCTTTTCCTGTATCGGAGACTTCTATTTGTACAGTGTTCTCCTTTTCTTCTAATTCAATTGAGATATGCCCTTCTCCTTTTTCCATTGCATCCAAGGCATTTTTCAATAAATTTTCGAGGACCCAATCCAATAATGGCGGGCTGAAACTTATTTTTAAATTTTGTACTTGATCAAAATTATCGCTAAAAGTAATTTTCTTGGCCGCTCTTCTTTTGACATAGCCAAATGTTTTTTCCAATTGCTCATTGAGGTCGTGAATTTCAAGTTTTGGTTTAGAGCCAATCTTTGAAAAACGATCCGCGATCAGGGTCAAACGGTTGGTATCATTGACCATTTCATTTCCAACTCCAGCTATTGCAGGATCATCATTTTCGCGCAACATTTCGATCCAGGCAGCTAGTGATGATAGTGGTGTTCCAAGCTGATGAGCAGTTTCTCTTGCCATACCTACCCAAACATGATCTTGCTCGGCTCTTCTTGCTGAGCTAAAGGCTAAATAAGCAATCAATAAAAATGCTCCAATGGTTCCCAATTGAATATAAGGATACCATTTCAATTGCTTTAGCAAGGAAGAATCATCGTAATACAACAATTGTTTTTTTGTCTCAGTAATACTGATTTCAACCGGCTCATAATTATCAGACATTGTTTTTAAAATCTCTAAAAAATAGCTTGTGTCTTCTTTCGATTTTAGTTCATCAACTTCTAAATTAAGGATGGTGAAAGATTGAGTAGAATCACTTTTAATAATAACCGGAATGGTTGTATTACTTTTTATAATATCAACCAGATAAGAATAATCTATGAAATTCACAATGGATTTAATGTCGACTTCACTCAAGTCAATTTCTCCGTTTAACTCCTTTTTTCTCAGAAGTTTAATAAGGAGATCCATTTCAGTATCGAACTTGGAGAGGCGTTGCATTTCGTTCTGAGTATGTCCATACAGTTCTACTTTTTTCCTTTCCTCCTCAGAGAGTTTTTTCGCCAAATTATTGCTGTAATAAAGGGAAACCAAAACGATGAAAATAGCCAAAAACAAAAGACCTATTTTCCAGTAAAATTTTTGGCGATAAATATTCATTCGTTGACTAATTATTTATTTTTAAAGTGAAATTTAATTTATTACTACTAGATCTTAGACTCGCATGGATTATTTAAACAAAATATTTACAATGTGTTGTGTTGCATAAAAATATAATCCTGAAATATAATCCAAAATTTGAGTACTCGTATGTTTGCTAAAAGATTAAAGTTATCAATTTTTTTGGTAATATAGCCGAAGTGGGCAGGAACTAAATGAGTACTAATCAACACTCTTAGGATTGTATGAACGTGTCTAGGTATACCTTGCCCTCTTCGGTTCTTTAGAGGCAGAACAGCACTTAATGCGTTACTGATAAAATAGTAGCAGCAAGTATAAAAACGAGTAAAGCCGTAGAGGAACCAAATTTTTTATTTAAGTCAAAAATTTGGAAAATGAAAAGAGAAGTAGTTAAACAAAATGTAGGATCTGATCTATCCAAAAAGGATTTCAAAGTTAGTTTTCGACAAATGTTTTCAGATCAAAGCATCCGGATTAAATCAAGTAGTAAGTTTACAAATAATCTATCAGGGTTCATTGCATTTGTAAAATGGATAGAGTCAAAGCGGGATAAAGATAAATCTATCCCGGTTCGAATAACAATGGAAGCGACTGGTGTCTATTATGAGCAGTTGGCTCATTATCTGAATGAACAAACAGATTATTATGTATCGGTGGTATTGCCAAATATGAGCAAATCGTATTTCAAAAGCCTGAATGTAAAATCTAAGACAGATAAAATAGATGCTCAAGTGTTGGGTCAAATGGGCCTGGAGCGGGATCTAAAAGAGTGGCATCCCTTCAGTGAAGGGTTAAGAGCGTTAAAACAATTAACAAGAGATCGTTCAAGGCTAATGGATTATAAGACTCAGATAAACAATCAGTTACACGCTTTGAATCATTCCTATAAACCTAGTAAAGAAGTAATAAAACGCTTGCAAAGAACGCTAAAATTAATAGCTACTCATGTAAAACAGGTTGAAAAGCAAATCGAAAATCAGGTGAACAGAGATCCTGAGATGAAAAGGAAGATTGCTGCAATTTGTAAAATGAAAGGACTTGGGTTTACCACAGTAGCCGTGATCATTGCAGAAACTAATGGATTCCAAATGTTTACCAGTAGGGCACAATTGATAAGTTGGGCCGGCTATGATGTGGTTTACAATGATTCAGGAAGTTCAATCCATGGAAAAACTAGAATCTCTAAGAAAGGGAATAATCATATTCGTCGAGCACTATATTTTCCGGCTATAGTTGCCAAAGGATACGATGCAAGAATGGGTAAATTGTATGATCGAGTATTTGAAAAAAGTTTTATAAGTAAGAAAGCTCAGGTTGCTGTGCAACGTAAATTACTGTTATTAATATATGTTCTTTATAAAAATGATCAGGATTATGATGCAATGTATCTAGAAAAAAAAGAGCAGGAAAAAGCAGAGCAAAAAGCGAAACAAATAGCAGAGCAAGAAGCTCAAGAAAAAATGCAAGCAGCATAGATGAAAAAAATGTAGGCAGAAACAAATCTGCCTACTGTAGATGCTACCCGTAAACGGGCAGCTCTTTCTGATATAAATTTAGTAATTTTTAATCAAAAAGGTTTGGTTTTTAACACAGCACCTAGACAAATCATGGCTTTCCTTTGGTGTTATCACCAAAGGACTTGGTGAACTTTTATGAAACGAAGCAAAAAAGCTAAATTTAAGGGGCATAATTAAACAAGCAATATTTTGGACTGTAACAATACTTATTCTGAATCGTCCTTCTACTAAACACTTCTATTTATAACAATGTTAATTATTCAAACCAATCAATATGTTTAAGAGTAAAATAAACTCTCTATCAAAATGGGTTTTAAAAAAAGCAAGTTTAGTTGTAATTGCAGCATTGACCTTTTTACTGTTGTCAAATTATTCTACTGCTCAAACTAAAGTTATAGAAGTTGAGACTTTTGATAAAATTAT
>CALBCY010000341.1 GCA_937927195.1 uncultured Chitinophagales bacterium | reverse complement strand
TGGTTACTCAACCTGTTCTACCAGCTGCTCCAATGATAGACGATTTCTATGGCATTTGCACCAATGAACCCATCGCTTTTGATTTACCTGCAAATGATGTGTTGTATTCATGGAGTCCCAACACTGGACTGACTTGTTATGATTGCCCAGATCCGGTTTTCACACCAACTGGCTCATCGGCCACTTACGATTTGTACGTTCAATATGCTGGTGGTTGTTTAGATACCACTTACACTATTTTGATTGATTATGACAATCCGCAATTTCTAACCGGACCAATCGATCCAATTGTGATTTGTTCAGGAGAAACTTATGATGTCCAAATTGATGGGGGAATGACTTATGAATGGAGCCCGACAACTGGATTGAGTTGCAGTGATTGTCCAAACCCAACCATAGATTCTCCAGCTGAAACAATCATTTATACGGTTAGTTCAGAAAATGAATTCAGCTGTTCAGATTCCTTTGAGGTAGAAATTCAAGGAGCTGCTTCGATTGCCAATGCAGGGCCAGATTTTGAAAATTGTGTTGCCATTGAAGACTTAATGCTTGGTCCAGATAGCCCAAATCCTACTTTCACCTATACTTGGGATCCGCCTTTCGGCTTGGACGATCCATCGGCTGCAAATCCAATGTTAAACATTCAGGCCAATCCAGGAGAAAACATTACCCAAACCTATACGCTGACTGTTGAAAGTCCGGATGGATGTTTGGCAAGTAGTCAGGTTACTGTGCTTGCGCAGGGAACACCACAAATTCAAATTGCACAAGAAGACAGCATGACCATTGTTCAAGGAAGTACCACAACTTTAAGTGCCACGGGTCTTGATGTAAATGGAACTTACGAATGGTATCCTAAAGATGGATTGAGCAATTCAAACAATGCAGTTATATCTGCAAGGCCTTTGACCTCTACGACTTATTTTGTCGTTGGTTCAACTGCTCTTGGTTGCGAAGAAATGGACAGTATTCACATCGAAGTAATTGAACCACCAAGGGTATTACTGCCTTCTGCATTTTCTCCAAACGGAGATGGCTTACATGATTTGTTTGGAATGTCAACCAAAGATGTAGCTGAAATTTTATCCTTCCAAATCTTTAACAGATGGGGAGAAATGGTTTACAATGGTCCGCCTAGCATCGACGCCAAATGGGACGGAACCTATGATGGAGAATTTCAAAATATGGGTGTTTACATGTATATGGTACAATACCGATTTGAAGGTGCTCTTCAAGTCCAATCAGTAGTTGGTAATGTAACCCTGATTCGATAAGCAATTCAAAAAACAATAGATTAATAAATCCATTCAATACTTCTTTATTGAATGGATTTTTTAATTCCTATATTATTCATTGCTTAGAATTGGTTAGAAAGAAAGAAACAAGTAAATTCCCCTAATATGGACTGCTTGGTTCCTAAACCAATTTGTAATCAATAATTGTCCATCCCGATTGTTAGATTCCCTCGCAATAACTTTAACTTAAGTATTGAACACAAATAATAATAAAATACTTGTGAAATTTGTTAAAAACCTCGATAAACAGATGACGATCTTTCACCTATCATTCTAAAGCCATAGTTGTTAAGTATTCGAACAGATTAACAGATTGTCCAAGTACTTAAAAATAGACCATAAATTTTAAATCAATTGTAAAATGAAAGCAAATACCCAAGACAGTCTTATAAACATAGGATCACTGATTGAAGAGGCATTAAAAAGTGTCATTCATTATATTCCAAAAATCTTCCTTGCCATCATTCTATTTTGGATCGGGATGAAAGTTATTAACTTTATTATCAAATATTTGGGCAAGTTTTTTGAAAGCAGAAACTATGATCTGACTCTATCAGGATTCATCAAATCCATGTCGAGCATTTTATTAAAAGCAGCTCTTTTTATTACAATTGCTTCTACTCTTGGGATTGCCACAACTTCTTTTGTAGCCATTCTTGGGGCTGCTGGATTGGCTATTGGATTGGCGCTCCAGGGCAGTTTGGCCAACTTTGCAGGAGGTGTAATGCTTTTAATTTTCCGTCCTTTCGAAGTAGGCGATTATGTCATGGCACAAGGAATCGAGGGATTTGTAAGAGACATCAATGTCTTCGTTACAAAAATTGTTACTGCAGATTCCATCACTCATCATGTGCCCAATGGACCTCTTTCCAATGGAAATATATCCAACCTTTCACAGGAAGGAAAAGTCAGAATACACATTCCTGTGGGGATTGCCTATGAATCGAATATTCAAGTAGCCAGACAAACCTTAATCGATACTGCCTTAAAAAACAACATGGTTATCGCTAAACCTCCTCCAAGTGTTATTGTTACTGAACTAGCAGACAGCAGTGTCAATCTGGAATTAATGGTATGGTGTCACCCTGTAAACAAACCAGATGTAGAGGCCGCATTGAAAGAAGAAGTTAAGTTGGCTCTGGATAATGCTGGGATTGATATTCCATATCCACAGCAAGTCATGCGATCAATTTAAGTACAAAAGCCTATGCTTGACTAGTCCTTTTCAAAAACCAGAATATCACCAGGTTGACAATCTAAAGCTTTACATATTTTCTCAAGAGTTGAAAAGCGTATGGCTTTGGCTTTTCCAGTTTTTAAAATAGACAGGTTAGCGGTGGTAATACCAATTTTTTCAGCTAAGTCTTTGCTACGCATTTTACGCTGAGCCATTACTACATCTATGTTAATTATAATGCTCATATAGTTAGCTTATTTTCCTGTCTTATCACATCGCTAGATTCTAAAACAATAGCCAAATAGATAAAGAATAGTCCTATTAGAATAATGTAAAAGAGAGAGCCAAAATCTATAAAACCATTTGTAACAAGTAAGGGGTCAAATTCACCTGAGATTCTATAAAATTCAATGATCCCAATTACTTCAGGTATTCTTATTAATCCTGAAATAAGACAGAAAACACCAGACATTTTAAGATACTTTCTTGTTGATTTATCCAAGGGTGTACCAATATGTGAATGATTTACAAATTTACGTAGATAGAAGAGAATCATAAAAATTATCAACGAATGAACCACTGGAAAAATGATCAGCATCCAAAATGTGTCCGACGCATTGTAATCAGTATAGGCTTGGTTATAAAATGGAACCACTATCATTAGAATTGCTGATAAAATAAATGCTACAAAAATGAAGTTGATAAAATGCTTTAACAAGGTTAATACTTTCATTGTAGTTAATTTGTTTATTGCAAAATAAACCAAAAATTACTAAATAGCAACTATTTATTATCGAATAACAATAATTTATTATCGTTTTATTATATTTAGTCCAATCATAAAATAACAAGGTTTGGTTAGTATAATCCCTATTTTGAGGAAATAAAACATAGAAATTGGAAGCAGATTTAAACAGATTCATAGCTTTTGTTGGAGGGAAGACCTATTTTAATTAATCATTAAAGAAATTAGCTTTGAACATCGTTCCTCTTTATATTTGATTTTATCCAAATTTTCCATTTTAATAAAAACCAATGATCCGTAACTTTCTATTAGCACTTATGCTGATTGCTTCTTGTAGTTGCACGAAAGCAGATATCGATCCACCGCTAACGGAGGATCCAGAAACAGATAATCCTACTGAAAGCATTATCGAAGTTCCAAATGAAGAGAACAACGATGATGAACAAAGCAATAACTCAAATTATTGTGCTGAAATTAACGGAGTTAGTTTTGAATCGCCCCCAAATCCTTGTACTTCGGAAGATCTTTCTCACATTGCTTCCAAAGTAAATGGAGGCTGGATTGCACTATCCCCCTTTGCATTTTCACAAGTTGGCTCCCCTAATGTTACTTTCAATAGTGGTCAATGGTGGGGAGAAACCACTGAAGGAACAAGAATTCTCTGCGATTATGCCACCAACAATAATCTTAAAATCATGATTAAGCCACAGGTTTGGATGTGGAACAGTTGGGTTGGGTTTTATGACTTAGAAACAGAAGAACAATGGTTGGAATGGGAAGCCGCCTACGAAAATTACATTATGACCTTCGCAGAGATCGCTGTTGAAAAAAACGCAGACATTTTTTGTGTTGGTACCGAGTATAAAATTGCTGCAGTTCAAAGGGAAACTTTTTTTCGAAACCTGATTGCCAAGGTTCGTGAAATATATTCAGGAAAAGTTGTTTATGCAGCCAACTGGGACAACTACAATTTTATCCCGTTTTGGGACGCTTTGGATTATGTTGGAATAGATTCTTACTTTCCTTTGGTCAATCAAAAAACACCGACTGTCGAGCAAGTAGTAGAGGGTTGGGGAAATTGGATTGGGACCATTGAAAATTTTTCTAACCAAACTGGAAAACAAATCTTATTCACAGAATATGGATATCTGAGCTGCGATTATTCGGCTTGGCAAAACTGGGAATTGGAAGGAACCCTAGACCAAGTAGATGTAAATATGGAAGCTCAGAAAAATGCCTTTGAAGGATTCTTTCAAAGTTTTTGGTCCGAAGAATGGTTTGCTGGTGGATTTATATGGAAGTGGTTTCCAAACCATGATTCAGCCGGTGGTCCTACTCACAAGGAATACACACCTCAAAGAAAAACTGCCCAAGAAACCATTTTTGAATGGTATGGGCGTTGATTACTACTGTATTGGCACTTGACTTTTATTCTTGTGCATTTATTTTATTGAAATTTTATCAACAAAAGATTGATCTTTAAGTTATATCTTTGATGTATTGTATTTCATTGTAAAATTAATTGATGTAAGAATGTGTTTTTGTTGTAAAATGCTCCCATTTTAATTACAAGCCAAAATTCTAGCAGACAAGCATCAATAGTCTAATATCTTAATAAACATGGCAGATAAAACTTTTTGGACAGGGTCCGAATCTTACCTTTGTGATCCTGAACTGGCTCAAGCCTTTCACATGGCTCGAACGCTTGGAATGCCACTTCTCATAGAAGGAGAACCTGGAACGGGAAAAACTGAGCTTCCACTGCAGTATTCAAAAAATCTCAATCTCGATTTATTTGTCTATCCTGTTGGATCGAAAAGTAATGTCGAACAGTTTGTGGCAAAATTTGATCATGTCAAATACCTTAGAGATTCACAAATAGAAGTGCTGAATGCACAAAGAGAAGAAAAAGGATTGGACAGCAAACTAAGTACAAGCGGTCGTTCTACAGATAGGCTTGATGACTATGTTTTACTTGGTCCAGCCGCGCAAGCCTTCTCTGCACCAAATTCTGTATTGTTAATTGATGAAATTGACAAGGCTCCAAGGGAATTTCCGAACGATTTGCTTTATGCATTGAGCCATAGAAAGTTTGTGATGCCTGAAAGTGGTAAAATTGTAGAGACCAATGAGGATGAAATGCCAGCAATAGTTATCACCAGTAACAGAGAACAGGAACTACCTACTGCCTTCAAAGGAAGATGTGTCTACCATTATATCAAGTTTCCAGAACCTGAAACGATGGGTAAAATTGTCAACAAGCATTATCCTGAAGCCGATAAAGAAACCGTAGATGTCTGCATCAATTTATTTTATCATTTAAGAAGACTCAACTTGGAGCGTGCTCCTTCCACTAGAGAATTGTTGAATTGGTTGAAATATGTTCAAACTTTTGCCAAAGGCGAAGCATTGGAAAAGATCAATAAACTAGAAGGAGTCGGAGCTTTGATAAAAACCCAAGCAGACATGGAATATATCCAAAAAGGAATTAACGAAGGATTGGATTCTTTCTTGCGAAAGGTACGGTACAATTAGATAGAACAAAGTATTAAGTATGCTTTTTGAAGTATGCATTTTGGTCATAAGATCAAAAGAAAGCTAGAATGAAAATACTTTTTCAATTCATAATGATTCAAAAAGCCAAAGGCTAAAGGCTAAAAGCAATAAAAATGTTCCAAAGCTTACCAGAAAAATTCAAAGAATACGGATTGCCAGCAGATGTAAGAACTTTGCTGCTTCTTAGGAAAGCTATGGAAAAAGGCCTGATTAATACCTTAGGGGATGTTTACTTGGTCTTGAAAAACATCATTGTCAAAGACCCTAAAATGTATGGGCCATACACAAGAGCCTATTACGAATATTTCCTGAATATAATGATGGAACCAGGTGAGAACCTCAACACCGCTGTACTCAGATCCATTGGCTTTAAAAAATGGAGAGAAAAGTTCGTCGACCGTCATCCTGAATGGGACGAAAAACCAATCGAAGAATTAATCGACCGTTACTTGGATGAGGTTCATTTAACTTCCTACGATATCAAAAACATCATCGATGGTCAGACGATCATTGACAAGGACAATCTTGAATTAGAGGACAAAGCCAATCAAGAAGCACAAAGTGATGAATTGAGAGAGAATCTCCTCGACAAAGCCGCAGATTACAGCAATATTGATATGGATGAAATCCTCAAAAGAATGGAGGAGGTTGCTAAACGTCAAAAAGAAAAACACAGTGGAGGTTCACATTGGATCGGCACAGATGGAATTTCACCATATGGCCACAATGGCGCAGCAAATGGTGGTGTCAGAATTGGAGGTGCTGGTGGAGGTAAAATGGCAAGAAAAGTTATCGGCAATCCTCAATTTTATCCTGTAGATGTAGATGCCAGAATTAAAGACGACAATGTTGATGCGGCACTGTCTTACCTCAAAGGAGCATTAGAGGAAAGTGCGGAAAGTAAATTGGACGTTGAAAACACGATTAAAAAAGGTCTTAAGCGTGGAGGTTTGTTCTTGCCTGAAATGGAGGATGTCATTTCAGAAAAAATGCAAATCATATTACTAATTGACAATGGTGGCTATTCAATGAGTCCTTACATTGGAAGAGTTATGGAATTATTCAAGAAAATGAAGACCCGCTTCTCGCATGATCTCGAAGTCTTTTATTTCCACAACTCAATCTATGATCTCATCTATACCGATGCCAGGAGATCTAGAAAAAAAGCAATGACCATGGATCGCTTCCTTGCCCTGGATCCCAATTATAAAGTATTCATTGTTGGCGATGCTGCAATGGCGCCCTATGAGTTGACAAGGGACAGCATTTATCAATGGATCAGTATCAAAGATAAATTTCCAAAAACTGCTTGGCTCAATCCTGAACGGGAAGCAAATTGGAATTACGTCCAAACCACCGTTTACCTTTCCAAAATTTTCGATATGTATCCCCTAACACCAAGAGGAATCGAAAAGGCAGTTCTGGCGATGAACAAAAAGAAAAATTAAGGAGCTTTTTAAAACACTCTTAAGGATTTTTTTTTAGCAATTAGCCAATGCCTAGATTTGCCACAGGATCGACTTTAGCTGATTTTGCAGTTCATCTCAATTCACTTTAGCTTCTAAACAAATCGGGCAATAAAAACCATGCAGAGAATACCGCTGTTCAATTTTAAAAATCTAATCTTTATATTTATCTTACAGAGTTATGTACTCGGACATAAGTGATCGGGTACTTAATTGTTCTTCTTTAAAGAATTTGGAACTTTTCGGCTTTGGTAATAATTGATATAAGTACGACGTTCCTATTCTTGTGTAAATTTTCGAAATCATTGACAGACCACTAGCTTTCCCTTTATGAAAGGCAAACTTTATTTCATTATTGGTTTATTTTTAATTCAATTGGCTTTGCAAGGTCAAATGGATCAAAAGACCAATTATATTTTCCTTTGGGATGTCACCCAATCTATGAAGGGCTTGTACCATGACAAAGCCAGCGGAGCCTACAAAACAAATTCTGACAACGATATTTATGATCAAGTTGTATCTGTTATTTCAAACATCATAGAAACAATTGAGGAGGAGGAGGGTGAAATAATTATCATCCCATTCCAAGACAAAGTAATTGGAGAAAAAAGGATTGCAGCCACCCGAGCTGGCATCGATGAAGCCCTGCAATACGTGAAGAACTTCAAGAACGAAGACATCACCTACACCAATATTTGTCAGGCTTGGGAATATTCCTTCGATAAAATAAATGTCAAAGACAAGAACTTCATTTATCTTCTCACCGATGGAGAGCAAAGCGACTTAAGCAAAAGAAACCCTAAATGGGGCAAGGATTGCATCTATTCCATGGTTCAAGCCTATTGCAAGCTCGTAGAAAGAGCAAAAGATACTTATACTTTTTATGTTTCTCTCAATACCAATTTGCACTCAAATTTAAAAAACTCAATCTGTACCTCCTGCCCTGAAAACCTTCGATGCAGCGAAGGAACTCCTCCTAGTCAAATTATTGATATTCAAGCTACAAGAGCCAATCAGGTCATTAATATTCAAGACGGAGAACTCAGCTTCACTCAAACATTTGATGTTAGAGGAAACCTTTC
This sequence comes from uncultured Chitinophagales bacterium, assembly GCA_937927195.1. Taxonomy (GTDB): domain Bacteria; phylum Bacteroidota; class Bacteroidia; order Chitinophagales; family UBA2359; genus JAHDGP01. Next base: position 14,401 of record CALBCY010000341.1, on the reverse strand, counting down.
TCCAAATTTCAAATACGATGTTTTTCTAAGCATCCCATCAGGACAGTTACCCAAAGGTTCAGAATTCAGATTAAAACAAGATAAAAACCTCAGTATTGAGAATGGGAAGACAAGCTTTTCCATAGACCTATCCCCTGCTCAACTGAAGCAATTGCAACAGACTGCTCCAGAAGAATTCCATGCTGGCATCTACTATAAAAAACAAGACTTAAAAAAACTCGGCTTGGCCGATCAAATTATAGAATTTACCCCCAACAAAGTGGTTCTGACTATTAGAAACAGGAAAGAAAAAACACTCAAAATCAAGATCATCGACTAATTAATGGCTCAACTCATTCGTCAAATATTTCATTTCAATTTCACCCAAAGTAAAACCAATTTTGTTTTAATGGCATTGGCCTGCCTTTGCTTCTGTTCATGTGAGACTTTCTCCGATAAAAAAGCGGACCTGAAGTTTGGTGAAATAAAAGAATTGTATCCGGCTTTCGGAACGGATTACAAAGCCAGTATTTTAGAAAAGAAACTACAACTCGATTTCAACCAATACGCCGTTTTAGAAAACAGTTATGTCGATCTCGAATTTGTGAATAAAGACGGACAGGCCATCAATGGAATTAAATTTTTCGTAGATGGTCAGCCTTTCAAATATCCGAATTATGTCCGATTGAGAGCCAAGGATTATGACAATAAAACAATTAGGCTTGGTTTGCAATTCTTGGAAGGCGTAGAAGAAAAAAATCACAAAGGCTTTATCCGAATAAAAAACAGTGACTTGGACCGTGTGGACGATACAGACTTGGCTTCGACCACCAATCCTGAAATCTATAGATGGACAGCACGCTATACCAAACGCATGCATCCTGTTGTTGTCGGGCTCTTGATTTTTCTAGCCACTGTTTTGGCTTGCTTGCTACTTTGGTTCATTCTTTTCAAAAGAATATTTTACCCCAGGTTCAAAGGAGGAGAATTTGAATTCCTGAAACCAGATTTGGGTTCAGTGAGAATCAAAGGGTATCGCAAGTTCATAATGGGCGGAGAAGAAAAAGTAAAACAAGGCACTTTGTCTAAAATTTTCACAGGCAAAATAGGCCAAGCATTGAGAGGAGAAGCATTCCAATTGGAATTGAACCCTCACAAAAAAAGAGGAACCATCTGGACCAGATACAAAGTCGATTCTTCAGTTGATTTCAGTGCTGGAAACAGAGGAACTTTTTATAATTTTGAAGAATATGATTTTAAGGATGCCAATGGAAAGAAGCATGCTTTTATTTATAAGAATAAAGATCATAAGCGGAGGTTTTAGGCTCGCTGGCGCTCGCAGGTATTCGGTTTTCGGTATTCGGTTTTGGTTCGGAAGCAAGCTGCCTTTTGGGTTCGCTTGTTCTTGGGTTTAAGTTCATTTGAATGAATACCAAATGTGAACAAAGCGGTATTACCATAGCTTATATAGATTAAACGAGCTTCCCTTTGGTGTTATCACCAAAGTTTACATGAAATGAGTATTACAATAAAAAAATTAAATAACACAATATGCCTTCATTAAAAAAATCATTATTCATCGGCCTGGGAGGAACGGGCGTGAAATCCATTTTATACGCAAAAGCAAAAATCAAAGCCATCTATGGTGAAATTCCACCAATGATTCGCTTTCTTGCTTTGGACACGGACAAATTCAAACCCATTAGAATAAAAGATCAAGTTGAAGTAAGCCTTGAAGCCAATGAATACCTCCACATGCAGGTTCCCAATGGATTGCAATTCATCAAGGCGAACGATCATGCTGCTGAATTCTTCCCAGAAAAGAATTTAAAAAATGCTGGCGCTATTGTAAGAGGAGCTGGACAAATAAGATCACTTGGCCGGTTGGCATTGATGCGCAATTACCACGATGTTCAGAAAAGGCTGAATGAGGAAATTTTGCAATTGAGAAACTATGCTGTTGGATACAGCGACAAGTTCGAACTTTCAGGAAACGACCTTCAAATAAGCGTTGTATTTTCTACTTCTGGTGGAACTGGTGGAGGAACCTTTTTAGACATTCCATACATCATCAAAAATACTGGTCAGTTGAGCAATCAGGACAGATTGATTGCCTACATTTTAATGCCAGATATTTTCAAGCAATTCTCAGGAACCAGGAATGTAGAACCCAACTGCTATGCCTCTTTCCGTGAACTGGATTTCATGATGGAAGGCCACCTCGCAGGAACCAACATCGACTATGGAAGACAACAATTGGTTCCAATTGAAGGGAGTCCATACGACATCGTTTTCACGGTGAATAATGTCAACAACAAAAACGACGCTTATACTGAACCGACTGATTTAAACAATTTTATCGGAACAGGGCTTTACCTCTCAACAGGTATCATTGCCGAAAGAGGAGATTCTACTTGGGACAATCTAGGAAAACAAGTAGACGATTTCATGGCAATAGAAAAGAAAGCACCACATTATTGCAGTTTTGGAATAAGCGAATTGTACTACAATGGGAAAGTCTTGGCCGATATGTATTCCAGAAAGCTGAGTCTGCAAATCATCAATAAAATGACGGAATCTCACCCTGACCTTCATAAGGTTGTCAACGATAAAATTGACGAGTGGGAGATTCGTGAAAACAATGACAGCAATCAAGTCATCGATGCCATATTAAGTCGTACCACCAAGCGTTCTCCGGAAACGATGGAAAAATACAGCAAAGGTGCTTCTGTTGAAATTCAGACCATTGCGAGCAATTACATCAATGCCATTACAGACAATGCTGAAACAACAGCCTCTGAGACACAAAACAAATTGAGTACAGACAAATTAGCCTCAATAGATGAATATTTGATGTCCAGTTTGAACAGAGAAAATGGATTGAGTTATGTCCTTAGTTTCATCGATACTTTCCTGGGAATGATGAATGCCCATAAATTGGAAATGGAAAGTGAAAGAAAAGAATTACTCTTACAAAAAGAAAAGCTAGCAGGCTCTTATAAAAACTTTGTTCTGGACATAGAAGATGCAGAAGAATCTTTCATTTTAAAAAGAAGCAAGAACATTCAACTGGCTTGTGAAGATTACCTCAACGAAGTGTTGAGAGAAGCCAATTTGATTCATGAAATAAAAAGAAGAGAAAAAGCTTATTTATTTTTCAATAAAATTGTTCAATACTGTGAGGAGAAAAGATTAAAATTTGAAGCTTTGCGTTCAGATCTTAGTAAAATCCATTCTGACTTTGAACAAATCATTCAAACACAAGAGTTCAAAAGAGGCGCAACCAAGCCTTTCGTCATCAACCTTCATGAAGACCATTTTGACAAGACCAATCCATTGGCCGATGACCTAAGTTTCAGCGATTTCATCAACACCTTGAATGAAAAAGGACAGGCGGTTTCCAACTGGACTTCCTACAAACTTTCGGAGATTGAAGACATTCTTTTGGGCTATACAACCAATTCCGCCAAATCAGAGATTTTCATTAACAAAACCTTGGACCAAGTAATGGCTGACCTTCCCTTGACAAGGCGTCGTCAGATCATGCAAGACCTTGACCGTCGTGCAGAGCCTTTGTGGAAATACAACAAATCTTACATTCTTGAAACCGCAACCATTTATTTGATTGGCTTGAGCAACATGGAATCAAGTTCTTTGTTTGTAGAAGAAGAAGGAAGACAATTGGTCGACACCATTCCTGGTCGAAAATCTTACGCAGTAACCAATGAACCAAATAGAATCTATTTCTATAAAATGGAAGCGGCTTGTCCAGCCTTTACCATTTCAAACATGACACATTACAAGCAGAAATACGAAAACGAAAATGCCAGGTATGATTACCATGTGGACAGAAAATGGTCGAAGGCAATGGAAGACATGAATTTCAGACTCTTCCCCTCTGGAGATGATGAAGACAATGTGCTCAGTTGGGCATTGGCCAATGCCTTTGGTTTGGTGGTGAAAGAAGGAAGAAAAGCTTATGTTGTAAAATCATTTGAAAGTGGCTCCCCAACCTCGGATTATTGGTTGAGCCTAGGGCAAGAAGACAGAAAAGAAGCCTACGATGCATTTAGCAAAAGAAAGTATGGCAGAGAAACCAATGAATTGCTGGAAAAAAAGTTCAAAGAAATTGGCGAGGCTGAAACAAGCAGAATCTTAGAAGACTATGTTGGAACGTTCATGGACAGGATCAAAGAATTCACTTCCTTGGATGAGAAAACCATTAATTCCAGAGGTTACCATGAAGTAAAAGCTTTGATTGACAAGGAGCTGAAAACTTTGCAAGATTATTTGAAGACAAGGAAGACTGGGTTTTAGGGAGAAGCTGTTGGCCTTTGGCTGTTAGCCATTGGCTTTTTTTTGGGGAAGCTGTTGGCCGTTAGCCCTTAGCCATTGGCTTTTTAAGAAACGCTTTTGGTGACAACACCAACAAGTAAGAGACCATGAGATAACCGCCTGTGACCGTTAAAAGAAAACACCGCAAGAAGCGATGAGTTATTCAAACAAGATATTTCACAAGCTAATAGCCAAAGGCCAACGGCTAATAGCCTTTAATCTATAAAATGACCAAAAAGGTAAAACCTACTTTATACATTGCTTTGGGAAATGCAGCCGCAACAATTGTTCAGAAGAACAAGAAGTTGATGGAAGAGCGCTTTCCTGTTTTGGCAAACATTTGCACGGATGTTTGTATCAGTGAATCTGGTGCTTGTCATTCTGTATTTAAAGACGAGCAATTTTTTAAATTTCAGTTTGAATCAGACATTCATAAGTCAGGGGTCTTTTCTGAAAATTTCAAAGAGCTATTGGAAAAGGAAAACAAGCTTTACGATCGTTTCAGAATGGCCATTTCCAATATCAATACCTACGAAAGGAGAAAGCCTTTGATCGAGCAGGATTATGAAATTGGTGAGCCACAGATCGTTCTTTTTTCTTCCTTTCATGAGGCTGTAGGTTCAGCCTTAATCAGTCCCATTCTTAAGCAAATTTATTCCATCAAACAGGAAGTCAATTATTTGTATTCTGAGGTTACTGGAATTTTTGTTTTACCCGATTTGTTTCATGGAATTGATGATCAGGGAAGCTTAAAACTGGACATAGATTACAATAAGAACGAGAAGGTCTCCCCTATGGTGAAAGATTCGCCACGTCAAGGAAACAATGACATCAGATATTCGCCCATCTCCAATACTGGTAAAACGGGGGTCTTGTTTTTAAAGGGGGCTGATTCGCCAGAAAAAATTGACATTCGTGACATTGATCAGGGTTCTCTGGGTTCTTGCTATTTCTTGGCTTTGCTTGGTGGAATTGCCAGAACTCAACCAGCATTCATCGAACAGATGGTTGCTGACAATTTGGATGGGACTTATACGGTTAGATTTTACAAACCAGATGGCTCAGAAAAACACATCACCGTTGACAATAAATTCTGGTTGGATAAAAACAAAACGCCGATTTATTCAAATGTTTCCAATCAGACCGACAAGGAAATAGAAACTTGGGTCATGCTGATCGAAAAGGCCTGGGCAAAAATGCATGGTGGTTACGATCACATCGATGGGAGCAATCCAAAGAAAGAGCGTTATGATGTGGCCATTACAGGCAATCAAAGAGTTTATTTGGATTTGGGTGAAAGTGATGGAGAAACCTTTTTGAATAAAATCTACCAACACTTTCATGAAAAAAAGCAACCCGTTGTTTTCAGTTCCAAAGCTGCTATTGAAGAAGGAGATGATCCCGATTTGGTCAGCAATCATGCCTATATTTTAAAAGACATCAGTCTTCAGAATCTAAGTGTCAATTTATACAATCCGCATGGCTATGATCATTATTACAATGAGAATTGGGACTTCGTTAAACAACATTTCACTGGAGCAACCCTGTACAATGTGAAGCCTCATGAAAAAGCCATTAGCGGAGAATACAAGCTGGTTCGCGACATAGAATACAGTCGTTCTTTGGCCTCCTTGACAGAGTTGGACTCCGTTTTAAACAAAACCGAAGAGAAAGGTCAATCATTGCTCAACTATGCTTTCATTGTCGGCAACAAAAATAGAAACAACATCACCTTAGGCGCTTTCGATGAAATGCTTGTAAGCCTGAGCGAATTCTCCTTGTTGATTATCAATGATGGATTCGCCAACACAAAATTGAGCATCCAATTGGGCGATGATCGAGATGGCAAAAGCAATCGCTACAGTTCTATTGGCTACAGTACCCTACTCTTCCCAGAACAAACGGTTGTTACCAGTTTGAAAGAAATGGGCAAAAAGGATATTTTAGGCGAATTACAAAACAGCTTCCGGAACCAAAAATTTGATGCAGCAACTGTCGGGTCAGAAGTCAATGCTTTTTTGAGCGAACACAAATTTCACCAATTCAAGGACCGTCTTCAAATTGAGGAAGAAGGTGGCAAAGCCATTTACGAAGATTTTAAATTTCAGGGAAACAGAAACCAAGATACCCCACTGAATGATTTTCTAAACAGCTTGGAAGATCAAGAAAAAGAATATGAAAGCAAAGTATTTCACAAAAACATAGTTCCCAAAATAGAAGGACGGCAGAAAAAATTGGTCGAAGATCTTCACAATAAAATACAGTCCAAGATTGATACGGAGATTGATCGCTCCAGCAGAGGAATCAACTTTGCCCATGCCTTTAGTTCTGTTTTGGTAAGAGAAGATTGCGATGCCATTACCGGACAAATTATTGATGAGGTTTCAGATTTGAAATCCATCGAAAAATCGGTATTGGAATTTTATAGAAATCAATCGGATCTTCCACAATTGATTGAAGAAAACAAGGACTTGCATAAATTGTATCGAAACAAGGAAAGGCAATTCAAAAAACTGAGCAATGACATTCAAAATTTAGAAGAAAAGGTTTCTGTCGCACAAGATTCGGCCGTAGACGCTTCTACTTTGCAAACTGAACTGAACTCCAAGAAACAAGAATGGTCAAAATTGGAAGGAGAGCTTTCCACCATGCGAGGTGAATATGAAAATGGAAAAGGAAAAATTGAAAGCCTTAAAAGAGAATTGGAGCATCCTGAATATCGAACGCGTTTGAGAGAAGATGACCTTGCAAACCATCAGACAAAGATTCAGGAACACATTTCAATCTTAAAAAACCACGAAGAAAAAAGAAATCAGCACCTGGATTATTTGACTGAATTGAATAAAAAGAAAGACAAGATTTTCAAGAAACTATTGATCTGGAGACCATTGATGATTTTTGGAATTCCTATTCTTGGTTTTGGTTTGCTCGAAATTTTTGAGTCTGAAATAATGACCAGCATCGCTCAAATGGCCGAATCAAGTCGATTGGAAATATACGTCGAATTGTTTTTGATTGCTTTGATAGCCTATGGAATTTGGGCTTTCCTCCACTATAGAAAAAACATTGGAAAGGAATTGAAGCAAGCCAACATCGATTTGAATGCCTTGAATAAGGAGAAGCTTGATTTATACAATGAGCATGTCAAGTTGAAGGGTGAAATTTATAGAAAACGCTACGATCACATAGCCAATGCGAGCGCCTACCAAGGCATCCATGACCTGATTGAATTGACAGAAGACAACAAGAAAAAACTAGGCAATTACAAGAATGAAATTTATGGAATTGTTGGCAATGCAGAAGAAAAAATTGACGGATTGCATTTCGACAACAACCTCTTCCAAAGTTCTGTTCCCGAAAAAGAACAGATTAAACATTTGAAAGAAGATTTAAGTCTGCAAAGATTTTTGAGCGACAAAGATGGACGAACACTGAATGCTTATTACACCGATTATTCGCAAAGTGGGTCCACCAAAAAAATAGAGGGGGATTTGGATGAATACCTAACCGACATGTACCGTAGTCTCGGCAACCGCACAGTGATGGATTATATTTATGGTCGGGATCAAAAGATCAAGGAAAATCTAAATTCCTCTACTCGCTTCAAGTTACTCAAAGAGGCCTCAGAAGTTTACATCAATTTAAAGGATTACGGGGTAGGCGATCAGACAGAAGAGTCTGCTCATTTTTACACCAGCAATCTGGAACATCCCGATGCTGATAAAAGTCAGCAGCAACTCATAGCAAGCGGCCTTCCGACTCATTCCAAATACAGCACTGGTGACAAGAATTCGGTTTCCCTCTTCCGTGCTTTAAAAGGTTTTCCCGCCTTCCAAATCACCCTGATGGACGAATGCCGCACAATCATGGATGACTTGGTCAAAAACAATCCCGATTGGAAGAGATCAGATTTTTTCATTGATCCGCAATATGCCAACGAAAGCCTGTTCCCTTCTTCTTTGATACTCGGCAATGCTAGCGATGAAATTCGCATTGCATTTGCACAAGGCCGTGCATTGGGCATCATCGAAGACGGCACAAAGCCCTTTTGTTTTGAAAACGTTGACCTCGGGAACAGCATTGACGAGTGCATCAAATTTTTGCGCAGCCTGAAAGGAGAACCGATAAAGGATCGCCTAATGAAATTGATAGAACAAAAACTAAACGGGATTAAGACATCAGATCAAGGAAAGGCAGTCATGCATTCGGTCAATGATTTTCTGACTGCTCATCCGGAGTTGGATGCGGTGGATAAGAAGATTTTGGATACCTTGATGAGGAGTTTGGTATGAACTTGGGTTTTCGGTATTCGGCTTTCGGTATTCGGTTCCATTGTGCCATAGCGGCTTTGCGTTAAAACCACAATCCGTTAAGCAAAAACTTCGTGCCTAATTGTCTTCGTGTTCATAAACAAACCACCTGCTTAAGTTAATTCCTTGTTCTTTTTTCCGTTTTTTGTTATATTGTATAAATAAAAGAATAGCAACAAATGGAAAGTTACGCCCAAGTCGTTACGATAGCAATCATTTTTTTTGGAATATTGATGGCCATTGAATTGGTAGCCAGCTATTTCATGAAGAAAAAAGTGTATCGTTCCTTTGACACCATTTCCAGTTTGAGTTCGGGGATCACCAATAACATCAAGTCCTTTTTAAAACTTTCGGTTGTTGTTGTTTCCTATACCTGGATGGTGGAGCATTGGGCTTTTTATTCAATTGAATCAACTTGGTTGGTTTATGTCTTGGCTTTTATTGGAATTGATTTTGTTTCCTATTGGTCGCATAGATGGAACCATGAGATCAATGCTTTGTGGAATCGCCACATCATTCACCACAGCAGCGAGGAATACAATTTGGCGGCGGCCTTAAGGCAGTCTATTTCGGGCATTGTTGAAATCTATTTCTTCCTTTACATTCCAATGGCTTTGATCGGCATTCCTGCGAAAGTGATTGCGGTGATAGCCCCTTTGCACTTATTCGCACAATTCTGGTACCACACCAAATTGATCAAGCGGATGGGCTTTTTGGAGCATCTTATTATGACGCCGTCTCATCACAGAGTGCACCATGCGATCAACAAAGAATACATTGATAAAAACTATTCGGCGATATTCATTTTTTGGGACAAATGGTTTGGCACATTTCAAGAGGAGCAAGAAGACATTCCTGCTGTTTATGGTGTAAAAAAAGCCGTAGAGACTTGGAATCCTGTAGTGATCAATTACCTGCACTTCTGGCAAATCATTAAAGACAGCTGGCGGACTGAAAAATTATGGGATAAGGCGAGGGTTTGGTTCAAACCGACTGGCTGGCGTCCTGCCGATGTAATGGAAAAGTATCCAGTCACTTATACGGTCAATGCCAATGACCAGGTAAAATATGAAACGGAAGGAACGGTTTATCTTAAAATTTGGTCCTGGATGCAATTGTTCATACATCTTTTGCTGCAATTCCATTTAGCGGCAAACCTGGGCACTTTCTCCTATCTCAATTTGCTGATCTACGGCCTGTTCCTTATTTTATCCGTAGCGGCCTACACCACACTCATGGACCGTCATTGGCTGGCCGTTCCCATAGAAGCCGTCAAAATGATCATTGGCTTCGCCATCATCTTCAGCCTCGGTAGCTGGTTCCAACTGGACGCGGTTGTTCCTTCAGGGACCTATTTGATGGCTGTTTACTTTGTTATTTCAATGGGCTTCGCCTTGTATTATACTTTGGTGCAGAATGAGAGTTTTTCTGTTTTGGGGAAGCGGACGGTGTAGGCATTTGGTTTGTGGGATGAACACGAAGACACCAAGGCACGAAGAGCATCTACAAAGCAGTTACAAAAACCGCACAACACACCTCGTCATTCCTTGCTTGACAAGGCTGGGCTGGCATTCTAGAAAGGAAGGTGGCGAGGCACAACGAATGTGAGTGACCTATCAAGCCAATATATAACAAATATACCTAATCATAGGTAAGGGAAAACATCACTTTTTTGTTAAGTTTGAAGCCTTTAAGAAAACCTAAGTTTTGAAGGGGAATGTCGGCAAAAAACAAGGAGAACATAGAAGGGATTATTGTTAAAATCAATGGGACAGATGCTTTTAAAGCTTTTCTGCTCGCCCATAACATCACCATTGGTACGCCTTTTAAAATGAACTATTCTCCTAGCTTTTCGCAGCTCATCAACTTGACAGTTTTGGGTAAAATGATCAGCATTCGCAAGGAGCAATTCAATAAAATAGAATGGGAGGCAATCAGCTAAAAGATGTTATTTTTGTAGGAAAGCCTAATTCGGGGAAGAGCAGTCTGTTTAACCAATTGACGGGACTGAACCAGAAAGTGGGGAATTATGCCGGTGTAACAGTTGAGAAAAAAACTGGAAATTACAAAGGCTTAAACTTGATTGATTTGCCCGGTTTGCATTCTTTGGATACCAATACGCCTGAGGAATTGATTTCAAAGAAAAAAATCCTTTCGATGGAATCAGAAAACAGCGCGATTGTTTATGTCGCCAATGGCACTCAATTAATCGATAGCCTTTTGCTGTTTTCACAAATTGCCGATCTCCAAATTCCTATGGTCTTGGTCATCAATTTCAAAGATGAGTTGGCCAAGAATAAAATTGAAATAAACTTAAACAGCTTCAAGGAACGTCTTGGCTGTCCCATTCTTTTGATGAATTCAAAAAGTGGAGATGGCATCGAGTATTTGAAAGCAGTGCTCGAAGGGCAAACTTTTAATTCACCCAATACTTTTTGTCGAAGCCAATATGATACTTTCGATGGCAGCAGCTATCAGAATAATTACAAGGAGCAAATAACGGAAAATACGGATCTCAAATTTTGGGAAGAAGATTACAAGGCTCGATTGCGCGTCATCAGTTCTGTGGTAAAAGATTCAGTGAATACTGACAATGCGATAGATCCACTGAACCGAGCAAGAAGCTGGGACAAGATTCTGCTTCATCCAATTTTCGGTTTGTTGATTTTCCTTTTTGTGTTGTTCGTGGTCTTTCAGGCGGTATTTTCTTTATCGTCCTACCCTATGGATTGGATTGATGCCGGAATGGCAAATTTGTCCAATCTTGCAAAGAACAACATTTCAGTGCCTTGGCTGAGCGACTTGATTTCGGATGCCATTATTCCAGGGATTGGAGGGGTGATCATTTTTATTCCACAAATAGCCATCTTGTTTTTCCTGTTGGGTCTATTAGAACATAGCGGCTACCTCTCAAGGATTTCATTTTTATCAGATTCCTTTCTTAAGCGATTTGGATTAAGTGGCCACAGCATCATTCCATTGATGTCAAGTTGGGCTTGTTCTATTCCAGCCATCATGAGTACGAGAATCATTGCTGATCCGAAAGAAAGGCTTACGGTTATTTTTGCCTCACCATTGATGACTTGCAGCGCTAGATTGCCAGTGTATACCATATTGATAGCCGTCATTTTTCCAAGTGGAGCTGGCGGAATTTGGGGCGTTCAAGGATTGGCACTATTGTCTTTGTATCTATTGGGTATTGTTGCTACATTGGTTGTTTCTTATATTGTCAATAAAAACTTGAAAGTAGAATCCAATCCTTTTTGGGCGATGGAATTACCTGTTTTCAGGATGCCCAATTGGAACAATATTTTCATCAATGTCTATCAAAAAACCAAATCTTTTGTTGTCCAGGCAGGGAAGATTATTCTGGGAATCTCCATCGTTTTGTGGCTTTTGGCTTCTTTTAGTCCACACAATGAAAATTTCAAAGAAGAAAAATTTCAAGTATTTCAAAAAATTTCACAAAAAGAAAATTCAAATTTCGAAATGTCAAAAGAGGCAGTTGATTTAGAATATTCTTATTTGGGCTATATGGGTAAAATAATTGAACCAGCTATTCGACCATTGGGCTATGATTGGAAGATCGGAATTGCCTTATTGAGTTCATTTGCTGCTAGAGAAGTATTCGTTGGCACCTTGGCTTCTATCTATAGCATAGGATCTGAAGATGAAAATACAATTGTGGAAAGGCTAAGAAATGAGAAGAATCCAGAGACGGGAAAACCGCGCTATGATTTTGCTACAGCAGTATCTTTGTTGTTGTTTTATGTTTTTGCCTTGCAATGCATGAGTACTTTGGCGATTGTTAAAAAAGAGACTGGATCAACAAGATTGATGCTGATTCAATTTTTGTTCATGTTGGTGCTGGCTTATGTTTTTGCTTTTGCAGGGTATCATTTGTTGAAGTGATTCTTAGTGGATTGTTGGATGAACACGAAGGCACCTAGCCACAAAGGTTCCTATCAATGCCCTACTTCGAACCTTTGGATCTTTGTGTAATTCAACACAAGACATGAAACCAGTCTTGTTTTTATAATTTACTCAAAATTTTGTATTTTTATAGGCTTATTTCTTTTCCATACCAAAACACAAATTTAGAATGCTTACACTTCGAACCCTTACAATTTGTTTTTGCGCCTTTTTTATAAACCTCTTTGCCTTTGCACAATGTGATGGCCAGAGGTATTACAATAAAGTATTCAATAATGTAGATGTTGATTACGAGGTAGATTATCATGTAAACAGTTCTTATGGGCTCGATATCTACCAACCCGTTGGTGATACGGAGACAGAAAGACCAGTCATTTTATTGGCCTTTGGTGGAGCGTTTGTAACTGGTACCAGTACATCGCCCGATATTGTAACCTTGTGCAACGAGTTTGCTGAAAGAGGGTATGTTGCCGTTTCCATGGATTATCGCCTTTCACCAGATTTGATTTGGGACAACAGTACCCAGAATGCTTATCAAGCAGTAATGTATGCTTATCACGATATGAAAGCTGCCATTCGTTGGCTGTACAAAGATGCAGCGACCAACAATACTTATAAACTAGATACGAATAAAATATTCATCGGAGGTGTTTCAGCGGGTGCAATTGCCGCTGTTCACGTGGCCTACCTTGATGATATAAATGAAGCTCCACCCTTGCTACTTTCTGAGATAAACGCAAATGGTGGTATAGAGGGCAATAGTGGAAACCCTGGGTATTCAACAGAAATCGCGGGTGTTATAAATCTTTGCGGAGCCGTTTTAGATACCAGTTGGATTCAACCTGGTGATGAGCCTATTGTCAGTTGTCATGGTGACAATGATGGAACCGTTCCACATGACACTTCTCCCATTACTTTATTGGGATTAAACTTGACGGTAAGTGGAAGTCAATCCATTCACATAAGGGCAAATAATATCGGGTTGATTAATGAATATTTAGAATGGCCAGGAGCGGGACACACTCCTTTTGTCTCTTCTTCAAGTTATATGAATGAAACAGTAGAAGAGGTAAGAGATTTTCTATTTCCTTTGGTTTGTACGTCAGGGATAGATTTGGATTTAAAAGTTTTGCTAGAAGGCGCGCATAATAATTTTGGTCAAATGCGAACAGACATCAACTCTTTCATTCCTCTTCAATCGCCCTACTCTGTCTCTCCTTTCAATGCGCCAGCTGAATCAGCTTCTAGTATTCCAGCGGATGCAGTTGACTGGATTTTGGTAGAATTGAGAACGGGGACAGCAAGTACAAGCCCACCTAGAGCGACAATTAATATTGAACAAAAATCTGGCTTCCTCCTTTCTGATGGATCTGTTGTTGGCCCAGATGGTGTCAATCAATTGAGGTTTTCTATTCCAGAAACTGGGCAATACCACATTGCGGTAAGGCACAGAAATCATTTGGATGTTTTATCAAATGTGGCTGTCAGTCCTGTTAATGGAGTTTTGACTTTCGATTTCACAAACAATTTGAATGCTGCTTTTGGAGGTGGTCAGTTGAAATTATTCAATGGCTACACTTTAATGTATGCCGCAGATATAAACCAAGATGTTACCATTCAAATCACTGATTATGATCAGTGGAAATTGACTCCTGCGATTTTGAATGTTTATGACGAAGCAGACACCAATATGGATGGATCAATTCAAGTTACGGATTATGATCTTTGGTATCAGAATAGAACGAAGTTGGGGCATCATGAAATGGATTATTAGAGAGCCAGAATTCGGTATTCGGTATTCGGTGTTCGGTGTTGGATTTTTTTGTGGTGTGAAATGGTATGAA
>CALBCY010000340.1 GCA_937927195.1 uncultured Chitinophagales bacterium | reverse complement strand
AATTGCCTTTGGACCCTGACAAGAAGATTTTGGTTGACTCTCTCTTCAAAAACACTAAGGTTTATAGATAGAACATGCGTCCTATTTACTGTGATTAAGTTACAATAGGAACCTTGAGATTTCAAATACAAAACGTCTTTCGTTTGAATTCTTTTTTCTTGATTGCCGCTGCTTATAAAAAATGAATCATCCAACAATTTTTGATTTGTTTGAACTTTTGTTTTCTTTTCCTGTAATTGTTTATTCAAAGCTATTTGAATGGCAATGGAAAGGGTATGATGATCAAAAGGTTTTGGAATAAAACTTTCCGGGTTTGTCGGATACATTTTATTCAATGTAAGAGAATCCCTAACCTTGGAAAGGTAGATGATGGCAATATCTGAATGCTGTTCGTGAATTTTATGGACTGTTTTTATTCCATTCAACTTGCCTTTCAATTCAATGTCCATTAGAATAAGGCAGGGCTTTTCTTTGGCCACTATTTCTAGCGCCTCTTCGCCAGAAGGAACATTTTTGACATTTTGAAAGCCCAGCTCTTTCAATAATTCACTAATTTCATTGGCAATCAATAATTCATCTTCAACAATAAGAAGTAAATCCTTGGTCATTTTATCTATATTGCTCCCAATATGTTCCGGGAAGGTTTATACTATTGTCGGGGTATGTAAATGTAATAAATGTTGGATTAAGATTGGAATTTGCTTGAATAATTATAAAAAACGGAAAACTTAGAAATATATATTGATGAAAGAGGAAGGCTTAAATGAAAAAGATTTATTGATTGCTGTCAAATTCAATAAAGAAAATAAATCAGAGGATGGAATAAAAAAATCACTCAGCGATTTAGGACGTTTTTATTACGCCAAACAGGATTATGAGAAAGGAATTTTAACCTGGAGAGAATTGGTTCTATTCGTTAAAGGAACTGATGATCAAGAGCTTTATGGAAATAGCTTAGGAAATTTAGGATTGCTGTACAGGAAAACTGGCAGTTTTGATTTGGCATTCAAATATATTTATGAAGGGATAGAAGTATTGAAAGGACTAGTGTTAAATGACAAAGTAAAGCTGAGTATTTCCAATATGTACAACAATATTGGTTCTGTTTATATTGAACTCAAAAAGTTTGATGAGGCATTGAAGGTGCATTTTATTTCACTGAAATACCGGAAAGAATTAAAGCGGGAATTCGATTTAGCTCAGTCCTACAACAACATTGGACAATGTTATTTGGAGAGTGGTGATTTAGACAATGCAAATACCTACTTGATGACCGCGCTGGAGCTGAAACAAAAATTGGGTTCGAATAAATTATTGGGCTCAACTTATTCTCTTTTGGGTCAGTTGTTTCATCTTCGCAAAGAGAACAAAAAGGCTGAAAAATACTTTGCGCTTTGTTTGGAAAACAGGAAGGCCTACAATAATCACTTGGGTTATGCTGGGATTTTAGAGCGACTTGGAGCTTTTCTGATAAGTCAAAAAAAGTATCAAAAAGCTGAAAGTTATTTGCTTGAATGCAATGAGTTTTCTAAAGAAAATAACTTGAAAGAAATTCGAATTTTGGCTTTAAATTCTTTGAAAAATTTGTACAAAGAAACTGGCGATTTTGAGGCAGCGATCAAATACTTTGAGGAGTATGATGTGATAAAAGAAAAACTGCGAGGAGAGATGGTGATATCTAAAATGAGTGAAATGCAAACCCTGCATGAAACGCAGGAATTGGAAAGGAAATTGATCTTAGAAGAATCTGATAAGTTAAAAACTCAGGTTTTAATGAAAGAACTGCATCATCGTGTTTACAATAACCTGGTCGTTATTTTAGGTTTGATCAGAGTTCAAAAAGAAACTTTGACAGATGCCGCAGCTATTAAAGCTTTGAAAAAGAGTGAAGAAAGAATCCGGGCAATGGTTTCAATTCATCAAAGATTGTATGGAGAAAATGTTGATGTTATTGGAGTAAATATGGATTTGTATATTGATGAAATTGCTGAGAGTCTATCGACAGCTTATGGTTTGTCAGAAATTATTGAACTGGAATTTGATGTGGAACCAGATTTGATTTTACCAGTAAACATTGCCATGCCAGTATGTTTAATAATCAATGAAATTATTAGCAATGCCTATAAGCATGCTTTTGCAGAACAGGAAAATCCGGTTCTTGCTATTTCATTGAAATTTCAAGCTAAGCAAAAATTACGATTGAGAATAACGGACAATGGCCAGGGAATAGATGATTTGGAAAAGATACAGAACAGTCAATCTTTTGGAATAAAATTGATCCATACCTTTTGTGAACAAATGGATGCCAATTTAGAATTTCTTCACAACGAAAGTGGTGGGACTGTTTTTAATTTGGACTTTGACTTAGACTGATTCTGACTCAATTATAGACCTTTAAAGTACTTATAGCCCCTTAGAAATTAATCCAAGGGGCTAAACAAGCATTTTGTTTTAATTAGAAATGTTCTTAGCAGTTCCTTAACAGAATGCTAGGTGATAAATTAAATTCTATGTTCCAGACTCAGACTTTGAATAAATCCGATTCAGTATTTTATTATTGGCGTGTGAAAGGATAACTGTGGGGAAGGGGGCTTTGGTTCATTTGCAAGAAGATAAATTGCATATAAATTAAAAAACTTTGTAAGCCTTTGGTTTCACTGTTTAAAGGTGCGATTTCAGTTTGTAAAAGGAAAATGAAGAGGTGAAAACACCTTTAAAGGGCAAAATGCTCCTTTTAAAGGCTTAAAACTGACTCTTGTAAACTAAGTTTTAAAATCAATTTTATAAGAATTATTTTTGATTAATAGGAACTTTTAAAGAGGCATCCTTAACCGTGAAATTCATTTTCCTAGCTTTGAATGTATTAGATCAAAGCAATGATTCCTTATTCTACTTCCCAGCTGAATAATGGAGAAATTTAAGGTCGGCTTAACAGCCGGCCTTTTATTTTTTTTGATTTAGCTATTTAGCCAATTTTTGAAATCAACTACTCTTTCTCTTGCTACGATTACTTCTTGTTCTGAATGGGGATTCAGCTCTAGCTTTAGACGACCATTAAAATAGTTAGATATTTTTTTTATCGCACTTTCATTAATAATAAATTTTCTGTTGATTCTATAAAAATGATGCGGATCGAGTTTGTCCTGCAATGCATCTAAATTTTCATCGAAAATGCATTTGCCTCCGTGCTTGTCAACTAAAAAAGTTAAGCTGCTTTCTGAGAAAAAGTAAGCCACTTCGTCATGGTTAATGTATAAGTATTGATCCCCTTTTTTGATCAGGAACCTTTCCTTGAAATTTTTTCTTTGATTGATGGAATTAAAAGCACTTACAATTTTCTCTAGTTTTAAATTGTCGTTGCCTGTCTTTTGAAATTTCTCCCAAGCTACTTTTAACTCTTCTGGATTGATGGGCTTGAGTAAATAATCGATAGAGTTTACCTTGAAGGCTTTGATGGCATATTGGTCAAAAGCTGTGGTAAAGACAATAGGACATTCAATGTTGACCTGATCAAAAATGCTAAAACTCAAACCATCTGCCAATTGAATATCGAAGAAGGCAAGATCTGGCTCCTCGTTTTCTTTAAACCATTTGACCGAATCTTCAATAGAATCTAATTTAGCTATGATGTTTATTTCACCACTCAAAGATTTTAGTAACTTTTCCAATCTTCTTGAAGAAGGTATTTCGTCCTCTATAATAAGAATGCGTTTCATTCTACTAGATTTTAGATTTGTTTGTTAAGAGTTGAGCATCGGATTGAATTGGTCAACAAGTGAAACAATGATGGCTGATATTTCATTATAAATTTTTTCTATCTAAGACTTTTATGAGTGGAATGGCGACTGAAAAATTATCCTTTGTCTTATTTATTTCAATGGATTGATTGCTCAATATTTCATACCGATTTTTGATATTGGATAAGCCCGTTCCTGTAGAAGGCATTGTTTGTTGTTTTTCCTGTAAGTTGTTCGAAACAATTAGTTGGTCCATTTCATTTTTATGGATTTTTATTTTCAATGGTTTTTTTGCTGAAATTATATTGTGCTTAACTGCATTTTCAACCAACAATTGCAAAGACAGAGGCGGCAAATGATGGTTTTCTAAAAAGCCTGTTTCATCAATCTCTACGAGCAAATTTTCTCCAAATCTAATTTCTAAAAGAAAAATATACGCTCTAATACATTCGAGTTCTTCTTGCAGGGAAACCAACTTTCTATCTTTGATTTCCAAGATGTATCGATAAGCCTTGGAAAGATTTTGAACGTAATCCAATGCCAAATCAGCGTCTTCCGGTATGATGCTCATTAAGGTGTTCAGGCTGTTGAACAGAAAGTGTGGTTTCACTTGATTCTTCAATTGTTCCAACTGTGAAACCACATTTTCTCTTTTTAATTGTTCTTGTTCCTTGATTGATCTTCCGAGCGCATTTATAAAGTAGAGCGCTTCATAAAATCCAATGTATATTGCTGAAAGTAAGACCGACCCAATTATTGATCTGATTAGTTCAGCGTCCCATATTTCCAAGCCCATGCAAGCTTTTTGTAAAACAGTCATTGACAATGAAGCCAACACGGTGAAAATAAAATGGTAAGCAATGTTTCTCAGGAAATAACGGAGATTCACTGCATTTTTAAATTCTTTTTTGGCCGTTTTGTTTCTGTGAAATATGTATATATTTCCAAAAGTTAGCACAGAAGCATAAAAGATTCCACCCAGCATTTCACCCACAATATGTTCGTGATATTGCGCACCACTTACCATAGAGAAAATAAACGGAAAAGAAAGTCCAGTTAATAGAATATAGGAGATGACCAAAATTGTATGGTCAAAGCCGATTAATTCTTTAAACTGTTTTGATTTAAACATCGATGCCTAGAATATAGTGATTTTTGGATTTGAATCCAGTCTTTTCAACAAAGATTTGTTTTAATACAATTCATTTAACCATGCTAAATCGGTCACCTGTAACGGAATCAAGGTTGGAATCAAGGTAGCCTCAAGGTGGAATCAAGCCCATCCCTGACCGGAGGTAAGGGATGGGCTGTTGTTTTGTTACTAATTTGATTGCGCCTATTAGAATAAAATTTGATAACGGAAATCTGGAAAAAATCCTCTCTGATAATTTGTGGTAATTTCTTCTTTGTCTTCATTGTAATATCTGTTAAAGACATTTTTTCTTCCGATAAAATTTTGAAGATCTATAGAAAATGTCTGACTGTATTTTTTAGAATTTAATCGATATCCAATTTTTAAATCGGGTCTTAAATACGGATCAAATTGGCCCTCGAAATTTTGGCTTTCATCCAAAATTTCTTCTCCAGCATCAATAGATGCCGCCAAATCTATTGGTGTAAACCTTCTACCTCCAGCAAAGTTGAGTCGACCATCAATCGTTAAAGTAAATTTCTCTCCAATGTTAAATTCTTTCCCAGCCAAAACATTCATCACGTAATTTGAATTGTAGAAGGTATTGTACCATTCGCCGTCCAATCCTTTGTATTGGCTGTTGAAAAGTGAAGCCGTCACAAGATAATAAAATCCCTTGCTTAAAAACCGCTCCAAAGTAATATCTACTCCATAATTCTGACCCGTTCCATCGTTGACCAAGCCAACTCTGTTGGGAAATCCAAAGCCTGCTCCAAAATTGACGACAGAAAAATCCTCGTCTTCCGGATCGACTGCCAAACCAGACAAAGACTGGTAATATGTCTCAATTTTAAAGCGCATATTTTTTAGCAATTGGTAATCCCATGAAAGGACATAATGATTGCTTCTCACAAAATCAAGGGCCTCATTCGCAAGATTTTTTTCAGGACTGGCTTCTGAGTTTTTTGTGAAATAAATTGGTAGGGGTTGCAATTGAGAATGCATTCCAAATCCTGCTGCAAACAAACTTTTTTTACTTGCCTGAAACGAAAGGGCTAGTCTTGGCTCCAAAGTTTTTGCATCGTTCAAACCAAACCATGCACCATGCAATCCTGCATTCAAAGTCATTCGATCATTGATCTTGTTTTGCCATTGAGCGAAACCTCGATAAAGATCGGTTCGGTTATTAAAATCTAGTTCTGTGAACCAAAAGGTATCACCATTTGGTAAAACGTCATCGATCAAAATAGAATCTTCCAGTGCCAAGTTGTAATTGTCATAGATGAGTCCTGCTTTGATTCTGTTTTTGGAATTCAACTTTTTATTGAAAGTCCAATTCACTCCAATTTTACCCTGGTAATTGTCTGAGCTATAAACTTTCTCATAGGTGGTTTCACTAAGGTCTCTTAATTCTTCAACCGATGAATTGCTTTGCGCTCCTGAAAGAGAAATGCCCAAATTTGAAGAAGTATTTTTATCGAAGAAATAAAAATGATTGAAACCAATAATTCCCGTTTCTGAACTACTGAACAATTTTTCATCTCCTTCACTAAAAAGGTTGTCATCGTCTGGATCTGGTTCAAAGGTAATATCGCTCACACCACCCAATCCCCAAAGGCTGAAACGTCCTGCTTTTTTAGTCGGAACATTTACTTTGAAAGTAAGGTCTTGATATTGGGGGACAGCTGCGCCCGTTCCAAAATCCAGTCCAAGGGCACTAAAAATTGCCAGGGTCGAGTAACGATAATTAATCATAAAAGAAGCCCCGCTGCCTTTTTTCAAAGGACCTTCAATTCCTGCCTCAAAACCATTGAAACCTATTTGTCCAAGAAATTCGAATTTGTCAGGATTTCCATTTCGTAGTTTCAAATCAAAAACCGCAGCGGTTGCGTTTCCGTATTCTGCTGGAAAGGCACTGGAAATAAAATCACTATTGCTAAGATTGTTGCTATTCAACATTGAAACTGGTCCACCCGTCGATCCCAGTGTTGCCCAGTGATTGGGCGAAGGAATGTCCATCCCATCGATTCTCCAAACGACAGCCGTAGGGGAATTTCCCCTAACGATGATGTCATTTCTATCATCGCTCGCTCCGCTCACTCCAGCAAAATTTTGGGCCATCCGAGCCACATCACCCGTAGCTCCTGCGAATCTTGTAATTTCATCGACACTCAATGATCGAGCGCTTATTCCAGCCATTCCATTGACAGCTCGTCCCTTGTCTTTTTTTGCACTGACAACTATTTCAGACAGCGTGTTTAAATCTTCTTCCATTTCAATTTCAATGAAAATTTCCTTTCCTGTACTGACTAAAATGTTTGACCTTTTTATGGCTTTGTATCCGATATAAGAAAAAGTGATGCCCTGTCTGCCAATGGGAATGTTTTCAAGAACGAATTTTCCATTTAGGTCTGTAACCGTTCCAGATGTGGTTCCATCCAAAACCACATTGACACCAATCAATGGATAATCGGCGTCCTTGTCAATCACAATTCCTCTGATGGTTTGAGTGAAATTGTTTTGTGAAATGAGGTTCAGGGTAAAAAATAAACTTGCAACAAGAATAATGTATTTTTTCATTTTATGAAATTTTGAATCGATTCTGTCAAATAATTAGTTTAAGAATAAAGCCTTGTCATCACCGATCACATACCCAGTATGCTAATCAGAGAACAAAGAATGGTTGTTATTTCTAGGATGAAATTGAGGAAAATTCCACAGCTTTTAAAGTGGAATCTACTGGGTCATACTAAAAACTAACTGAATTGTAGAAATAGGGGATTGAATTGAAACAACAACGGTCCTTATACAATTTGTACTGTCAAATGTCTGACTGGATATGAAAGACTTATAACAGAAATTAGTGATCAGCTTTGTTAGTAGGCAATGGTGTCCCTGAGAAGTCTC
This sequence comes from uncultured Chitinophagales bacterium, assembly GCA_937927195.1. Taxonomy (GTDB): domain Bacteria; phylum Bacteroidota; class Bacteroidia; order Chitinophagales; family UBA2359; genus JAHDGP01. The sequence goes on along the minus strand of CALBCY010000340.1, from coordinate 30,985 downwards.
CAAGCAAATGAAACTAGAGCTAGTTATAGACTTGCGCTGAGTTAATTATTTTGTATCACTTAATGAATAATTCGACCGTTCATCCTTTAAAAAATATTCCTGGGGTTTTTCGCAAAATGTCAAAATGTGCGTAACATTGTAGGTGTATTTAGAGTAAAACAGATAGCTGGCTTATTTGTTTAGTATAGAATGTTTTGGCTGTGTTTTGTGAATTTCATGCCCCCCCTCATCAAGAAAGAATAGATAAGATTACAAACCTGACAAATTCTCTCTACCGTTTAGCCTGTAACGATTAGTTCATTGTCTACCGTTCTAAATCGTTAGACCAACAGCAATCAGTCAATTGTGAAATTTTAAAAAATATAAAATTTAAAAATTGAGCTGGCTTAAGAAACAAAATTTTAAAGTCCAGCAATTCCAATAATTTTCAAACCAGTTTTACTGGTAATTAATAACCTTTTAAATTTAAAACCATGAAATTAAAATCTTTAGATGACTTCAAAGTCGACGAAAAAGTAGAAGTGCTTAGCGAAGCAAAAAAAATCAATGTTCAAGGTGGAGTCGGCACTGCAGATATAAGTGAAGGTGGTGTTGTTATAGGCACTGCGGATGTAAGTGAAGGTGGTAAAATCGGCACTGCGGATGTAAGTGAAGCTGGTTAATAGCTCCTGCCGCTTAAGTAAAGATTTGTGTCATTTTCTACACAATGATTGAATTTTTAATATTCAAAACATTAATCTAATAAATCACCACTCATAATATTGAAAAATATGAGTGGTGATTTTTTTTGCCATTTTTGCTTAACTTCTAAGTAAGAGACCAATTTTTTTTTGATAAAAAAACAGTAACAATAAGCCTACCCTGAAGGGGAGATTTTTTTACAGATGGGTTTTAACCCATTCTATTTGTAAAAATACGAGTACCAAATTTAAGCCCTACTGAATAAAAAAATCTCTGATCGAAAATGTTTTACTGTGGAGAAAATTCCGAGACGATACACACACACACACACACACCACCTCGTCATTTCTGGCTTGACCAGAAATCTCACGAACCACCTGCCACGAACCATCTTGCCACGCAAGACCCATCACTTTTGAAACGAACGATTCAACTCACATTTCAGCCATTTTATCAAAAAACGAACCTTGCTGAGCAGAATGTGGGATCTGGAGTGCCAGCCCAGCCGTATATTTTCTCAAAAATTCTCTGATCGAATAGGTTTACTGTGGAATAAATTCCAGGATGATGGTTGCTGTGTGGAAAACCATTTCACAAAAAAAGTCATTATATTTATAGCATCATCCACACTAGCCCAAAAAAAATCCAAAAAATTTGAACCTAACAAAAGACTTCACCAGCCAAACCCTAGAACTCAAGCCTGATTATGAAGGCGAGGCAATTGCCGTTCTGACTTCTTCGAATTTCAATACCGGCAATAGAAAAAGTGTCTTGTATTTGCATGGTTACATCGACTACTTTTTTCATCCCCATTTAGGAGAACAGTTTAATAAAAATGATTTTGATTTTTATGCAATTGACCTTCGGAAATATGGTCGGGCTTTGTTGGAACATCAGCATCCAAATTATTGCAAAGACATTGAAGAGTATTTTGAGGAAATCTCCATTGCCATTCGGGAAATCAAAAGCAAGAGCAGCGCTGTGTTTATGTTGGCTCATTCCACTGGAGGATTAATAGCAAGCAGCTATATGAATGATGGACAAGAAAAAAATCTTGTCGATGGTTTAATATTAAACTCCCCCTTTCTGGATTTCAATCAAACAAAATTTGAAAAATCAATGAGTTTGTTTGCTGCCAAGTCCATTTCAAAATTATCAGATTTTGCAAAGATCGAAGGAGTATTGTCTCCTGCTTATGGTGAAAGTGTCCACAAAGATTTTTACGGCGAATGGGATTTCAATCTGGCCTGGAAACCCATAAAGGGATTTCCGACTTACTTTAAATGGTTGGTCGCTATCGACATCGCTCAAAAGAAATTGGCAAACTCAAACATCACCGTTCCCGTCTTGGTCATGCACGCTTCTGGTTCTCTTAAAATGTCGAAGTATTCAAAAGAAGCAATGTCTAATGACATAGTATTAAATATTGAAGACATAAAAAGAGTTGGTAAAAAATTGGGCAAAGAAGTCACTCTTTTGAAAATTGACAATGCGCAACACGACATATTTTTATCTGCCCAAGAAGTGAGGGAGATTGGTTTTGAAAAAATGTTTTCATGGTTGGCTAAAACTAAATCATGAGATAACCAATCAACCAATCAATTAAAACATCATAACAACAACTAGATTCCCCAAAAAAATATCAACAACAATAAATTTGAAACAATTAAGAAGCTTAATACTCTGTTGATGTTTTTCTGAAACTTTAGTCCTTCCTGTTCTTTAACGCATCCTATTTGATAAATGTCTATTCGTTGATCAACTCAAGTCAACCATCTTTTTTAAACAAAACAATTGTGGCTATAGCGAACTTAAAATGTAAAAAAAATATTGATCGAATTCAGGCTTTAACTGTTATTTAGTACAAGAACTGGAATGCTCGTTTGTTCTATTGTTTTGGTAAAAATGTCGTTTAATCTGTTTGAAAAAGAACTGTGACTTTTATTCTTTTTATTCAAGCAAAGTAAGGCTAAATTATTGTTTGAAATTAAATTAGCCATACCACTTGCAGCATTATTATTTGCTTCGAATTCATAAACAACAGGCTCATTTTTAGCCTCTTCTTGTTCCACTTTAGCTAATTCGTCTTGTTTTGTTTTTACATCACCCTGGTTTATCTTAAAAAGTCTATGGGGTTTTTTGATGTGTTTTTTAAGGTCATTTACCAAGCTTATTTTTTCGATGTCTTCTACATTGTTTAAAAAGCCAATAGATTTATCGTTATAGGATGTAAACGCTTCATTTTCGCCAGCTATTAAAACAGCTCCAATATGATTCTTAAGTAAATTTTTAGTTAAACCATCACCTAAAAAGCTCAGAATTTTCTTTTTGCGCTTACCAATTACAACAATATCCGGGTTCGTTTTTTTTATATGGTCTTTAATTTCATTTTTTACATTACCGTATGTAAAATCGCATTTAACAGAAAGCCCCTCTCTTTTGGCTACAAGGTTTAGGATGCTTTTAAATTCTTTTTTATGTTTGAAGCCTTCTTCATCAATAGCCCTCAAAGCTGTTATTTGATTTTCATATTTTGCCTCACCTGTCATCTTTTCAACTTGAAATACTTCGATGCTCCCATCAATCAATTTAGCGAGATTCACAGCATTTTTAAGCGCATTATTGGATGCTTTACATTTATCCATAAGCACCAATATTCTGTATTTTGATTTTTGTGTATTCATTGTTTTAATTTTATAATTGTTAAGCTGTAATTGTTGTGAGTTTAAAGAACTCTTTATAACTAGGTGGGTTTTCTACAATACCACTGTCTGATACTATTTTTATATCAATATTTCTATCTTTTGCCTTAACTGCAAAATCTTCTAATATTTCAACAACATCATGATCTAAATACCTTGTTTTCCTTACATCTAATTCTAAGTAACTATCTCGTGGAAGGCTATCTAGTTCTTTTAAAATTGGACCTTTGTTAAAAAAAGTTACTTCTTCTGCTAATGTCATTTTGATTTTATGCTTCCCATTGCTCTTATCCTCGATATTTAAGAAATGAGAATTTTGGTAACTTTTGATTAGAATAACAACAATACCAACTAGTAAGCCTAAACCGATACCATATAATAAATCGATAAAAACTATGCCTAAAACGGTGACAATAAATGGAACAAAATGAATCATGCCAAGGTCATACATTTTCTTAAATAGAGACGGTTTTGCTAGTTTATAACCAACTATAAAAAGTATTGCTGCTAAGACAGACAAGGGAATTTTATTTAGCAAGGTAGGTATCATTACCACTGAAATTAACAATAGAAACCCATGGATAATTGCAGACATTTTGGTTCTTCCTCCCGACTGTATATTTGCTGAACTCCTAACAATAACCTGAGTGATAGGAAGTCCTCCAATCATACCAGAAATAATATTCCCGGTTCCTTGTGCTAACAATTCTCTATTTGTTGGTGTTACATTTTTATGCGGATCTAACTTGTCTGTGGCTTCAACGCATAACAATGTTTCAAGGCTGGCTACCAAAGCAATTGTAAATCCGATTACCCAAATTTCTGGGTTTGTGATTGCTTTGAAATTAGGAAAACTAAATTGGCCAAGAAATGAATCAAAATCTTTCGGTACAGGAACACTAACCAAGTGTTCTGCACTAATTCCAAATTTAGAGTTTGATGCGGTCAGAAAATAGTAAACAATTCCTACAACTACAGCCACTAAAGGCCCTTGAACCAACTGAAAGAATTTTCCTTTTTTCGATAAAACAGTACTCCAGAGTATTAGGATCGCTAAGGCAATAAGGCCAATAATAGTGGATCCTATGCTGATATTACTCAATGCCTCTAAGATTCCTGAGAAGGTATTGCCTCCATCTACTTGGCTGAATGCAAAATCTCCTTCTGGATCCGAATCATAGCCAAAGAAGTGAGGAATTTGTTTAAGAATGATAATGATACCAATTCCAGTCAGCATTCCTTTAATGACAGATGAAGGAAAATAATAACCAATGACACCAGCTTTTAATAATCCAAAAACTATTTGAATGACGCCTCCTAAAACAACTGCCAATAAGAAGTTTTCCCAACTTCCTAAGCTAGCTATGGCCGATAGCACGATTGCAGCTAGGCCGGCAGCCGGTCCGCTTACACCAATTTTAGAGCCACTTAGGATTCCTACGACAATACCGCCCACAATTCCTGCAATTAAACCAGAGAACAGCGGGGCGCCACTGGCCAGGGCGATTCCCAAACACAATGGAATGGCCACAAAAAAGACAACTAAACTTGCCGGAATATCATTCTTTAAATATTGAATTTGATCCCTCATATTATCCTGTTTCGTACAAAATACTAAAAGTTAGTATTACTTACAAGTATATGTGCAAGACTTATAAGAACATTAGTATTTCATTTTACTTAATTAAGGACAATTCCATATATTGCGGGTCTATGCTTATATTATCAGATATATCAATACCCCATGGCTTATCATTAAAAGATCCATTGGAAAGCAAATTGGGCAGGAGCATTATTAATCACAGCATCCTCTTGTTTGATGAAATTGGATTTGAGTCTTTTACTTTTAAAAAGCTGGCTTTTAGAATGGGGTCCAACGAGACTTCCTTGTACCGATATTTTGAGAATAAACACTTTCTACTGACCTATCTTGTTGTTTGGTATTGGAATTGGGTCAGCTATCTTATTGAATATAACACCAAGAATATCATAGACCCCAATAGGAAATTGGATATAATCATTGATAATTTTGTACAGGCCAGCATAGAGAACCCGTCGGTGGACTTTGTGAATGAGAAAATTCTACATCGAATCATTATCAATGAATCAGCCAAATCTTATCATACTAAAAACATTGATGAAGAGAACAAACAAGGATTTTATCTTAGCTACAAGGGCCTCATCCAAAAGGTAGCAGATGTTATACTTGAAATAAATAACAAGTTTCCTTATCCACATTCTTTTGCAAGCAACCTTTTTGAAATGGCAAACAATGAGATTTATTTTGCGGAACACCTACCAAGACTTACAGACATTAAAGTAAAAGACGAGAATTACACAGAGGTGAATAAGCTGTTGAAATTTTATGTAGCTAAAATGCTTATAAAATAAAATCACCCGAATCAATAATCAATATTCAATAATTTTGTCAATCAATAATTCTAATCTGTCCGTCCTACAGAAGTCAATTCCCTAGCTGACCAATTTGTTAAAGTCTGTACCTGTAGGATCTTGAAAAACTCGCAAGTCAAATTCCGGTACAACGGCTAAAATGTGATCGAAAATATTTGATTGTATACTTTCATAATTCTCCCATTCCTTGACCTTGCTAAAAACATAAATTTCTATGGGCAATCCATGTTCAGTTGGATCTAGTTGCCTAACCAAAAATGTCATGTCTGTGTTGATCATTGGATTGTTCATTAAATAGGTTTTGATATAAGCCTGAAATGTTCCAATATTTGTCATCCTGTTTCCATTCACTGGGCTGGAATTATCAACCTGCTCCAATCTGTTTTTTTCTTGCAGTTCTACTTTCTTTTTTTCAATGTAACCCGAGATGTACTGAATTTTACTAAATCGGTTCAACATGTCTTCTGTACAGAATTTTATGGTATTCATATCTATACTGATCGATCTCTTAATTCTCCTGCCATCTGATTCAGACATTCCACGCCAGTTTTTAAAGGAATCGGTAATTAGGGCATAGGTCGGAATCGTAGTAATTGTTTTATCCCAATTTTGAACTTTTACCGTGGTTAAAGCTATTTCAATAATATCACCATTTGCGCCATATTTTGGCATTTCAATCCAGTCCCCATTGGAGACCATCCGATTTGCTGATAATTGTATCCCGGCAACAAATCCCAAAATTGCATCTTTAAAAATAAACATCAAAACTGCAGTCAGTGCCCCCAAGCTGCTAAACAAATAGAAAGGTGTTTTATTGAGTAAAATGGATAAAATAAATATGATACCTGCCGAATAAAGAATGATTTTAAAAACCTGAATAAAGCCCTTGATCGGAATTCTATTTGAAATTTCATAAGTGGTGTAAATAGCCAGAGAAGCATTTAAGACTGCATCAATTGCAAGTATACTCATGGCAATCATATAGATTAAAACCAAACCATGAAGCACGGTAATCAGCCAATCGTAACCTGCGAAAGGGATTGAAATAGATACATAAAGAACAATGGCTGGCGCAATGTGAGCCAGTCGGGTGAATACTTTTTCTCTTAGAAAAATATCATCCCATTGTGTGCTTGTCCGACTTATAATAACGGCCACTCCTCTTAGAATAAAGCGTTTCGCAAGCACATAAACGATGATGCTTAGAAGAATTATCAAAGTAAAAATTAAACTCCTAGCCAAGATGTTTGCAAAAGACAAATCCAAGCCTTGGACAACGATCCAGTTTCTAATAATTTCAAGCATAACCTTTTAATTTTAAATCAATTTTGTCTTAAATAAAATCTACCAATAGTCTAGTAGGAAATTTTTTATAAATATCAATCCTGCTGCTAATAGGAGTTTACAGAGTAGAAGATTACAGCCAAAATAAGAGGATTTTTGATCGGATCGAAGCTTATAATTGTGTCCACAAAAGGATTATGGACTGGAATAAGCAAACGAAGAGCTGATTAAAAAAACTTTTTGAAGCCATTTTGAAGCGATGTGGTGAAATTCACAACATGCTCTAATTTCAAAATCTAGCTCTTCAATAGATTTGGACTAAATAAGAATGGAATTAGTTATTGTGTCAAAGATAGTTAAACCTGAGCCATCTAAGCCATGATTCATCAAATCAATAATTTTCAATGGCTTGAAGGGATTGAAACAGTCAAAATTAGACAGTCAAAATTAAACAGTTAAAATATGTCCCTTTTGTTCTATCTCAAAGATTGCCTTTTGCCACTAATTTAAATTGACCTATTTAAAAGCTCATTCCACAAAAAAAAATCCCAGCTCTGTACCAAACAGAGCCGGGAAAATCAGCATAATAGAAATAATAAAAATTTTTAAGTATCGATTTTTTGAACGTTTAGCTTTCGATAGCTCGTAGGCATAAACAAATTATCTTCTCAATTCGACAAAGCCCTGCTTAAAGCTTGCCGTTTCATTTTCAATGATTTCAAATTGGTAAAAATAAGTCCCTTCGGAAAGCGGATTGCCTTCTCCAAAGAAAGTACCATCCCAAACATCTCCCTTCTTGTAAGCTTCATTTCGATAAACCAATGAACCATTGGTATCAAAAATACTGAGCTTAAACTGAGCATCGTCAATGAAAACAGATTGGTCTTCAAGGATGCTGAATTGCTCGTTTACTCCATCGCCATTTGGACTGAAAATATTCGGGACTCTGAATCCATCAACAGAGCAAGCTCCATGTGGATAAACCTCAACTTGTACAGTTGCTTGATCGCAGTCGGTTCCACAGCAAATTTCATAATCAATATAAACAAGACCTTGACTGCCCAATTGAGGAATGTAAATAATGGTCCCTCCGCTTATTAAAACATTGCCACTTATGGAAGCCGAATTGAGCACTTCAACGATCGGCGTGCAATTTGAATCATAGCTGTCATTGTTCAACACTTCAATGTAAACAGAAGAGTTGTCTGGCGTTGTCGTCTGGTCATCTATTGCATTGACTCCAGTTGGATTTCCATTGTTCGGAATTTCACTTCCAGGGTTTCCTTGACAAGAAACATTGATGTAAACCATTGCTTCATCTTCAGTCAATCCATCGCTGCAAGCGGTGTAACTAAAAGAATCCGTTCCGGTGAAATCTCCGTTTGGAGTATAAATGAAACCATAACCTGATTGAATCAAGTAACCATTCGATGGATTGCCAAAACCGCAAAGATACAGCATCGTTCCAGCAGGATTGTAATCATTGTCGAGCACCTCTATGAAAATATCATCACCACAGGTGGTATTTACTTGATCGTCAATGGCAGTGATTTCAAAACCCTCAAAGTCAGGGCCATCCACAGTTATGTAAACTGTTGCAGAACTACTTAGCCCCTCCTCATCACAAACATTGTAAGTGAAGGAATCTGAACCGTGGAATCCACTGTTCGGTGTATAGATAAATCCGTTGCCTGAAATACCAATAGTACCATTGTTTGGATTGCCATGACCACAAAAGCTCAATGAATCACCATCGGGATCACCGTCATTGCTCATGGCATTAATGCTGATAGAAGTATTCATTTCAGTATCTACATAATCATTGATTGCTGTTGGCGGATTGTTGGTATTGATCGGCGGTTGATTGCCACAATTTTCCGAAACCGTTATGTAAACATTTACTGTTTCGCATTGTCCCTGAGCATTACACCCTTCAACCATTATGTGATTTACTCCCGCAAAGAGTGGGAGAGGAGTGTAATGGAAACAGTTGTTGTCTCCAATTTCCAATCCGCAGTTGAAATCGCTGTCTAGATTGTTGATGTTCATTCCGCTTCCACAGAAGTCTACACAAACCAATGTCGATGTCTGATTGCTGAGGAATGGTGCGACACAAAGTGTTTCATCTGTATTGCAATTCACAGCAGCGGCTTCGACTGTTATATAAACCGTCGTCTGATCAGATCCTCCATTGCCATCACAAATGGTATAAGTAAAGGAATCCTGACCACTGAAGCCTTGATTCGGTGTGTAAATAAATCCACTTCCTGTCAAGGTCAATGTTCCATTCAATGGATTCAAATCACCAACTGCATTGCAGAAGTAAATATTGTCTCCATCCGGATCAGAATCGTTGTTCAATGCATTGATCGTTATTGCTGTGTTTTCAGGAGTTGTTACATTGTCCGTTACAGCATTTGGATTTTCATTTTCTGGCTCTGGCTCAATGCCATCGCAATTGCTGCTTACCAAAATCGTTACGGTAGCTGTTTCACAAACACCTTGCGCATTGCAGGCAGTTACTTCCAAAATATTTTCGCCCTCGAAAGATGGAAGTGGCGTGAATTTGAAACAAGCTCCACCCAATGTGTTTGTACCACATGCAAAGATGCTTTGGATGTCTTGAATTTCCATGCCCTCAGCACAATAATCCAGACAAATTACATGTCCATTCTGATCTTCATAAAATGGTGCGACGCAAATATTTTGATCCGCTCCATCGCATTCGTTTGTGCAATCAACAATGTTGATAATGGCAGGGTTCATTAGCAATGAACCGCAATAATTTCCGCCTCCTTGAATCAGTATTTGATTAATAGCATTCAGGTTGGTGTAATCGTTCGGGTTGAAATCCGCAGGATTATATACCAGCGAATGAATTCCATAAGAACCAATTGCTAATGCTCCGAAGTTTGGAACATTGGAAGTTTCCAAAATGCTTCCGTTGCTGACCAATAAATATCGAACATTGAATCCAGATGGACTGTTTGGATATTCGTTGATAACAGCGCCGCAAATTTGACCAGCACAAATTTCATCGTAAACAGCCGTTAAGCTTCCAGCTTCCGCATCGCAAGTCTCTGGTTCTGGGATGCCATCACAATAAGGGGATACCGTAATCGTAATGCTTGCCGTTTCGCATTGGCCAGAATCATTGCAAGCATTTACTTCAATGATGTTTTCACCAATGAAACCTGGCAAAGGCAAGAAGGTAAAGCAGTGATTTCCATTGGCATTTAATCCACAAGAAAAAGTGCTGCTCATGTCTTGTATTACCATTCCTTCCGAACAGAAGTCGATGCAAATTTCATGTGGATCCTGATTGTCTGCATAAGGCTCAACACATTGTTCCTGATCTGCTTGATCACAATCTATTTGACAATTTTGAACATAGATGTTGGCAGGATTAGTAGAAAGCGATCCACAAATTTCAGCGCTGTTCAGTAAATCGTTTAAGCTACTTAAGTCTCCTATCGAAGCAGGATTAATGCTCCCCGGATCAAATACCAGCATGTAAATTTCGTAGTCCCCAATTTCATTCGAATTGAAGTTTGGTAAAATAGCAGCTTCTAATATTTCACCATCCTTGACCAATAAATAGTTAACCAAGAATCCTGCAGGCGAATATGGATATTCGGAAATATAAGCTCCAAGATATTCTCCTTCACATACAGTTTCATTGATAGGAATTAACTCTCCTGCTTCGGCCTCACAACTAGGTGGGTCAATTACTGGGATCTCTTCTCCAATGTAGTTTGATGGGTCAGAATCTGTCACAGGATCCTCCGCGGTTGGATGGCCTTCTTCGTCAACAGGAATGGCAATCACTTCTCCAATATTGCTGTAGTTTCCTGCTCTTGCTATTCCCTGCAAAGTACAGATATTGCTTTCACCAATTGCTAGGAAATCTATTTCACAAACCATGCCCTCTACATCATCTGTTATAATGACATTGATCAAATCTCTGTCACCATTGTTGCTCACAATGTAGGTCCAGGTAACAAGATCGCCTTCATCTAGGACCGGAACATCTGCATCAGTTATGACTTCTGCTTGGTTTCCATTGGTCAATTTTTCTAAATCTATTGATGGCCAGTAAACTGGTTCTGGTTCTGTTGGGTTTTCTTCCCCAACATAATTCGAAGAATCAGAATCGCTGACTGGTGCATCACCAGTTGGGTCTCCATTTTCATCTGCAGGTGTTGCTATTACATTTGCCACATTGCTGTAAACGATTGGGATAGCAATTCCCTGCATCGTGCAGGTGGTAGATTCGCCCATTTCAAGAAAATCAATTTCACAAACCAATCCTTCAATATCGTCCATGACTGTAATGTCTATCAAATCAGTTTCTCCATTATTGGTAACGATATAAGTCCAAGTAATTTCTGTCCCTTCAAGGATGGTAGGCAGGTCATCATCTGTCAATTGATCCGCCTGGTTTCCATTGGTCAATTTCTCAATGTCAATAGAAGGCGTCAATGCCTCTATTGGAAGAATTTCTCCAATGTAATGTGATACATCCATATCACTTACTGGTTCAATGCCGATTGGTTCTCCATCCTCATCCACAGGTGTAGCAGTTACATTCGCTACGTTTGAATAAACGATTGGAATGGCTATTCCCTGCAAGGTACATGTTGTAGAACTTCCAACTGAGAGGAATCCAATTTCACAGACCAAGCCTTCTACATCGTCCATTACTACAATGTCAATCAAATCTGTTTCTCCGTTGTTGGTAACGATGTAGGTCCATGTCACTTCCTCTCCTTCCAATATAGAAGGAATGTCATCATCGGTCAATTGATCCGCTTGGTTTCCGTTTGTCAATTTCTCAATGTCGACTGAAGGTGTTGGAGCCTCGACTGGAAGTAGCTCACCAATATAATGAGAAGGGTCCATATCTGTAACCGGCTCATCATCTGTTGGATCTCCATTCTCGTCAACTGCTGTTCCAACAACATCTGCTATATTGGTGTAAACGCCACTCATGGCGGTGCCTTGTAAAGTGCAAGTTGTGGAACTGCCAGCAGACAAGAAACCAATTTCACAGACCAAACCTTCTACATCGTCCATTACTGTAATGTCAATCAAATCTGTTGCTCCATTGTTGGTAACAATGTAGGTCCAGGTTACTTCTTCACCTTCCAAAATTGAAGGAACGTCTCCATCGGTCAATTGGTCCGCTTGATTTCCATTGGTCAATTTTTCTATGTCAATTGATGGAATTAGATCGATCGGTTCTTCTGGATCGCAACCTCCGATTGTTAAATCGTAAGTGATGCTTAGGCAAACATTATTGCCAACACCCATCGCCTCTATGGTAACCTCATCTTTCCCAGCCTCAATTGCTGCTGTCAATGGAATGTACATGAAACAGCCATCACTCAATACTTCGACATATCCATTGTTGGAAGAAGTATTTGTAATGATTTCAAATTCTCCCTCATAACACCAATTAGGGCAAATCAACAATTGATCTCCTGGTTGAACGCACAACGCAACAAACTCACATTCTACAGGATTGTCACAAAGATCATCTGTACTGTAAAGTGGGACATTGGCCTGATCGTCTTCTGTAGGAACATTGTTGGCAGGTGTTGAATCTATGTCTGGTTCTCCAGCTTGACTGACCTCTGCTTCATTGACAATGACTCCAGTTTCAACCACCATCGCTGTGATGACCAAGACTTCCGTGCCACCATTGTCTAAATCACCAACATTCCAAACACCCGTTCCAGAATTGTATAAACCAATGGATGATTCATAGTCAAGGAATATTGTTCCATAGGGAAGGATGTCCGTTACCTGAACTGCTGTGGCGTCAAAAGTTAGCCCTTCCGCTTCATTGCTTATGTTGTTTATTGTCAGTGTATATTCAACCTGATCACCAATGAAAATGGTATCCGTATTTATGGTTTTCGTCAATTCTAGATCGATAATTGGATCTGGTTCAGGTTCTGGTCCTGGATCTGTTGGTGGAACAACGAAAATGTCTTCTAGATCGTGATCATCTTCGTCTCCGCCATTGATTCCATTGCTGGTAATGTCATTGTCGTTAAACAATAAATCATTGTTGAATGAATCGGGGTTTGAATCTACGTCTCCGATTATATTTCCGTTCGGGTGAATGACACTCGAAATCTCTGCATAGTTCGATATCAGACCTGCTGCTCCTTCATTGACAAGACAGGTGATTGGAATAGTGATGTTTTCATCAGGGGCAAATCCGTTTTCAAATGAAATTGAAACAACAGCATTGTCGCCATCCATTTCCCAATCGGAACTGACCAATGAAAGTCCTTCAGGAAGGTAGTCTATAACTTCGATATTGGAAACAGTTGTATTTCCTTGATTAAATACAGAGATAATGTATTGAACTTCTTCTCCGACATTGACTTCATATTCCTGATCATTGCTTAGCGTTTTGATCAATGCAAGGTCGCAGAATGGAACTTCAACTATTTCACCATCGTGGTCATCTTCGTCTCCACCTGCATTTCCATTTCCATTAGGTTCATCATCAATAAAGTAATTGTCATCATTGATTCCATCTGGAGTTGAATCGTGATCACCTACATCATTTCCATTGATATCCGTAAGTCCAGCAATCTCAGCAAAGTTTGCAAGGCTTTCATCACTGCTTAAATCGTCTGACAATTTAACGCTAATGTCCATTGTAATGGTTGCTCCAGGAACCAATCCAGCTGGTGGAAGCGTACCGTTTTCAACTGACAATACTATTTGGGCATTTCCAAGATTTGCAATCCAGTTGTCATCAGCCAGCAATGATCCTTCAGGTAAATAATCCAGAATTATAATGTTGTCGGTTACTTGATTTCCTTGATTGATCACCGTGATACTGTATACAACAGTATCGCCAGGCATTACTTCATTTGACTGTCCTGCTGCCAATTGTTTGATCAATGCAAGATCAAAAATTTCAACAGTATAGCCTATGTAATGTGATAAATCATTATCGCTTATAGGTGCATTGGATGGACCTCCGTTTGGATCAAATGGATATCCAGTCACAGTAGCCATGTTTTGATACATTCCATCTGTTGCTGTTCCTGTTTTTGTACAAGTACTTGTTTCTCCAATAGCGAGGAAATCTATTTCACAAATAAAACCTTCCATATTGTCATTGACAGATATGTTGCTTATTTCAGTTTCACCATTGTTGCTTACAATGTAAGTCCAGGTAACTTCTGCTCCTTCTTCAATTAGAGGAACATCAGGTCCGTTAGCATCGTCCGCTTGGAAACCATTGGTCAATTTTTCAACACTGATTGAAGGAGTGTAAACTGGGAATGGTTCAGTAGGAACGTCAATGCCAATGTAATGTGAAGGATCGGAGTCTGTAACTGGGATATCTCCCGTCAAATTGCCTTCGGAATCCACAGGGAATCCGATTACATCAGCAATGTTTTCATAACTCTCATTTTGTGCTGTTCCATTGATAGAACATAAGGTAGATTGCCCTATTGCTAGATATCCAATTTCACAAACCAATCCTTCCACATTATCATTAACAACAAGATCAATTAAATCTCTCTCGCCTGTATTTGTTATTATATAAGTCCACGTGACCGCGTTTCCTTCCAAAATAGTCGGAACGTCGCTGTCGTTGATGTCATCCGCTTGATTTCCATTTGTCAGTTTCTCAATGTCAATAGACGGGGTGAAAACTGGATCAGGATCGACCGGAATTTCCTCACCGATGTAGTGTGAAATGTCTTGATCTGAAACTGGATTGTCACCAGTAGGATTACCGTCTTCATCCACAGGGAATCCGATAACATCTGCAGTGTTTTCATATTCACCAATTTGAGCGCTGCCTTGTAAAGAACAGATGGTTGTTTGTCCCATAGCGAGGAAATCAATTTCACAAACCAAACCTTCAATGTCGTCTGAGACAGTCAAGTTGATTAAATCAGTTTCCCCTGTATTGGTAACCAAATAAGTCCAGGTAACAGTGTTCCCTTCTAAAATAGTCGGAACGTCGCTGTCGTTGATATCATCCGCTTGATTTCCATTTGTCAGTTTCTCAATGTCAATAGACGGTGTGAAAACTGGATCAGGATCGACCGGAATTTCCTCACCGATGTAGTGTGAAATGTCTTCGTCTGAAACAGGCTCATCGTCTGTTAGATTGCCATCTTCGTCCACAGGGAATCCAACAACATCAGCGGTGTTTTCATATTCACCAATTTGAGCGATGCCTTGTAAAGAACAAATGGTGGATTGGCCTTTAGCGAGGAAATCAATTTCACAAACCAAACCTTCAATGTCGTCTGTGACAGTCAAGTTGATTAAATCTGTTTCACCAGTATTGGTGACCAAATAAGTCCAGGTAACGGTGTTTCCTTCTAAAATAGTCGGAACGTCGCTGTCGTTGATGTCATCTGCTTGATTTCCATTTGTCAGTTTCTCAATGTCAATAGACGGCGTGAAAACTGGATCAGGATCGACCGGAATTTCTTCACCGATGTAGTGTGAAATGTCTTCGTCTGAAACAGGCTCATCGTCTGTTAGATTGCCCTCTTCATCCACAGGGAATCCAACTACGTCCGCAGTGTTTTCATATTCACCAATTTGAGCGCTGCCTTGCAAAGAACAGATGGTTGTTTGTCCCATGGCAAGGAAATCAATTTCACAAACCAAACCTTCGATGTCATCATTGACAGTCAGGTTGATTAAATCTGTTTCACCCGTATTGGTAACCATGTAAATCCAGGTAACAGTGTTCCCTTCCAAAATGGTCGGAACGTCGCTGTCATTGATATCATCCGCTTGATTTCCATTTGTTAGTTTTTCAATGTCGATAGATGGAACAGTTGGCTCGTTGATTTGGATTGACTCAATGTCATGATCGTCCTCATCTTCATTCTCATTGAAAATTTCATTGTCTTCATAGGCTCCGTCATCGTTGGGATTGCTATTTGGAGTACTGTCAATATCATCTGCTTGGTTAGACATATTATCCTCCGCGGAAGATATTTCAATGAAGTTGTCTATTATACCATTGGCAATATACTGTGTTACAATAAATGAAATAAAAACACTTAATTCCGATTCAGGGTTGATTGTCGAGTTTATGGTATGGATTGCATATCCGTCAACATCAATGTCCCAATTAGAGTCAGCAAGTTCCAGTCCAGAAGGGATGTAGTCGACCAATGAAATATTTTGAGCTGCTACTGATCCTTGGTTAAATACCGTTATTTCAAACTGAACAGTTTCACCAATGTCAAAAGTGGAATTTTGATTTGGAGCCAATTCTTTTCTAAGAGCAAGGTCAAATATTTCAACAAAAGAACACTCAGTATCTTGATCATCTTCATCGGTGGCGGGGCTATCTGAGCCTGACTCAGAAGAACTGCCATCTCCATTAATAGCATCGTTTGAAGAACCTAGTGCGTTTCCGCCTCCATCGTTGTCAGGATTGTTGTCAGGCGAACTGTCAATGTCATGACTGGTTTGATCATTGCCAAGTCCATCTCTAAAAGATAAAATTTCAGCAGAATTGATTACTTTGGTTTGTATATTAATTGTTGAATCAATTTGGAAGTTTATGTCTATTGAAATAGAATCCTCAGGAAGGATGGGACCTTCGATAGTATAGTCAAGATAGGTATCTCCATTGCTGTCTGTCCAATCCTCAGAATTGTTTGGGCTGAAGATTAGTCCTTCAGGAACAAAATCTGTAATGACGATATTTGTCAAGGAAGAATTCCCTTGATTGTAAACATTAAGGGAATAAGTTATTTCTGATCCGGGATAGAGTGGAGTGGAGGATTGACTTTTTATTGTTTTGGTCAAAGCCAAATCATGCTCACAAAGTATACCTAAAACTTCGACTGTATTCGAAATGGCAGAACAGTTGTCGCCAATGTTTCGGCCTTTTGCAAAATAAGTACCTGACATGGAAGGAGCAAAAATATTTGTATTGATGCTTGACATTAAAGTTTCGTTTCCATTTATAATCAAATAGATATCATAGATGTCAAATCCTTCCATGATGTTGATATAAGGTGGGTAGTTTGGATCGTAACAGTCATGCTCAGAAACAGTCGCTGTAATTTCACCAACAAGATCAACTTGGACATTGTAAGGGATATCATAAGCACATCCATTGCCAAGATCAATATTGACATTGTAAGTCATATTCGAAGTCGGTTCACATATTTCAGGGGAACTGCTTGTTGGATCATCAAGTGATGATCCTGGGGTCCATAAAATTTCTGCCGATTCCAAAATGAAATTAGGAATGTTTAAATTAAGTTGGCTGCAACCATCTGCGCAAACTATTTTATTCATCATAGCAGGTGGATCAAAACCATCCGTTGAATAGATTTCCAATTCATAAACCTGATCGCAGGAACTTGTTAAGCTTGAGATGTAAACAGTAACAGGTCCATTTTCTCCTGTGTTAAAGTCGAAGCTTAATTCTCCGTTTTCGACAGTTAAGGTTCCTGCGCTTTCATCCTGAGGGTCCAAAATGTATTTATAATCTTCACAAACATCCAAGATGGCAGGGATTCCTTCACAGCTTGTTAAAATATTTTCAGGAAGAGGTTCAAGGAAATCTGGAGCCACTTCACTAAGTAGGTAGTTTAACTCATCACAACCACACTCTAAACCGAAATCAACTGTCAGAACCGTACTACAGGCAAAAGAGTTTGGAATCACAAATTCTCCGCTTATTTCTGTAGACTCGCCACTGAAAAGAAGAATCGTTTCACTGTCATTGTCTAAAATAGGTTCAAAAGGATCAGCAATACCATTGTTATTCAAATCACCTATCAAAAAGAGGTTTACTTTTTGGTTGTAAATTTGGCCTTCATTGTTCAATGTCAAAGTGTAATTGTAAGTTTCAATATCTGGATCGCCATCACAGACAGTTACAAAATTCAAATCTGCACCATTGAGTGTTGGAATATAGCTCACTGTTTGTAATGAATTTGAAACAGTATTGTTGTATACTCCACAAGAGTCATTGGAAGTAGAGCAGAGATTGTTTTCGATGTAGTTCTTTATTTCAACATCAAGTAATTCTTCTCCACAAGTAACGGTCCCTGAGAGATTGGTTAAAATATTGAAAGCCATCATGCCACCAGATGGGATATTGGAAGGAGCTTGAAAACACAATCTAAAAGCTCCATTTTCATTGCTACTGTTTACAAAGGCAGGTTCAAATTCTGATGGGGAAGTGAAGTTTAAACTTAAGTCAGTATACACAATTCCATCAGGTAAAGTTAAGCAAACCTCGGTTTCTCCTTCAGAGGCAAATTCTGATAAATTCAGTGCGGAGAAATTTATTGTTTGATTTGAAACCCCACAATAGAGTTCCGTATTTACATCTGTAATCAAGAATTCAGCTTGGTTGTCGCTGTCAATATTATTGATAAACAATTGGACACTTTCAATTAGCCCACTGCTTACGTTTCCACCACATCCATCTGCTGCAGTTGAGATGAATCTCAGAGGTGAACCAGCTACAAATTCTTCACAAACAGTAAGGACCTTAAATTTGAAGGCAATTTTATTTTTATCTTCGGTAGTATTGGCATTGCTGATTCCTTCTAAGCCATTTTGAAAAATATCTTGGCTGTAAACGGATGGATTGTCATAAGTATAGGCTTCACCAAGAGGGCTTGATAAATCAGGATTTGCTATTGGATCAGGAATGCTTATCCAAGAGTCTACAGTAGTAGGTCCACCAGGATGAGCAAACTCCCAAGAGCCTGGAACCAATTCCAACCCGTTGTGGGGTATGAACATGGTGATGGCCAAATTTAACAAATCACTTTCCTTTACATTTTTTAATCTGAATGCCATTTCAAGCGTGTCACAAAGGTTGTTTTGTGCTTGAGGAGGTTCAATGAACCATTCTCCTTGAAGGCCAGTGTCTTCTTGTATATATCTATAGCAGGCTTCTGCATCATTGCAGGCCTCGCTAGCTGCATTTAACTCAATTAGTTTGTCGTTGAGTAAGCAGCCTGAAAGTGTATTAACGCAAATTGTATTGGCTGCGATGCTCTCTATGCAAAACAGCATATCTGTTTCTATTTGATAAGTGAAACATGCTCCAGGTCCTAGGTTTGGCAAAGGAACAGAATATACATTGCTTTCAAATTCACTAATTAGCAGGTTGAAATCCATAGCGTTTCCATCAATGTCGTAGATTCCAGTTAATGCGATATTTGAAGGAATGTATATACTGGAAACCATATTTTCGTGGATTTCTGTATTGGGTACCTCCTCCGCACAAATGGTGTATTGAACCGTTTCAGGACCATCGTCAATTGCAGCAATAAGTTGTTGATCTATTTCTGAAACCAATGGAGGGTAATTATTACTGGCATCAATGAAATTATCAGGATTGGTAAATACTGTAAGGTTTTGTCTTGCTGGATTAGACCTTGAATAAAAAGGATCAGGTGTTAAAGGCCAATATTGTAAACCTAGATAGTTTTCGTTGATCGAATCCATCGGACTATACGGATCAACATAAGACTCGTAGTTTTCGATGTTCCAATAACTTGAAATTCCTTGACTTCCACCACTAGAGTTGACAGAATCAGTTTTTACCCAAACACTTGAATTGTAATTTGGCACATAAGTATTGGCAAACTGAGCAGTCAACATAAAATCGTTGTAGTTGACTTCCTTTATACATTGTGCAGAAAGTTTGTATTCGAATGACCAATCGCAGTCATTGGCTCCTCCTACCGCAAGAATGGGGAATGGGTCCATGCCTTTATTGATCAAAGGCATGATGTCGCAAAGGTCACCACTTTGACGTAAATCATCATCGCCAACGATAGGGATTTGCCAAATTGGAATTTCCAAACCATCCAAATAGGCTTGATCCATAATTAAAAGTTTAGCTGAACTTTCTGGATTATTGGAGACACAGCAAATGGCTTCATCCCCTTGAATGCACTCTTGGTTGTTGATCATTTCAATATATGGAAGCGCTGCAGGATTGTTGATCAAGTCAATAAACGCTTCTTGGTCGTAAACATATTGATCACTTAAAGCAATGGTGTTGTCTAAGGGGTCGGTAATGTTTGCCTCACCAAGATAAACCAGATTATTGGGATAGGTCGGTATCAAAGCCTCTACTGCTGTTATAGGTCTGTATTCGTTTTCATACCAAGGAGTTTGTCCATCCGTGACAATTGGAGTTGGATTTTCAAGTGTGAAATTATAGCTTACAGTAATTTCACAATCTTCCATATAAATTTCAGGTTCAGCAATAACATCTCCTGGGTTGTGCACCTCAAATGGATAGCTGGTATTGCATGAAGTTCCTAATTTTACTGTTTTACAATTTGATTCTAGAACAGTTGTAGAAGAGGCATATGGATAAAAGTAATTGGTTTTCCATTTGCTGGAACTCGGGTGGTAATAAGGGTTGCTTACTACGGGAACTTTAAGATCAATGTAAATAATATCACCGTCTGCAATTGGGAATTCAAAAAGAAAATCTTTTTGGCAATCGTTGACGTGGTCATCTGAACCATCTTCATCTGTAAAATAGGATGGAGCATATGGACAATTCTCTGGCCTGTTCCAGTAAATATCAAGTTGGAAATAACCATCTCGGTAGTCATCAGAAGCTGCATAATAGTCATAAGAAACAACCTCTGCAGGATAGTCAGAGTTGATGTTCGGATCATCTGTACAAGTTGTATAAGAACCTTCGCTTTGCCCTTGTGCTGTTTTATCATGGCCATCAACTCCAAAATTTCCGAGTCGCATAGAAGGATAAAAATAGTTGTCTCTTGTACTAGCTGGGTAATCATTGAAACAGGATGGAACACCCATTTCAGTTATATCGCCATTTTCTGTTTGGTTAAGGAACCAACCTTCAAAACTTGCTTGAGTAACATCCAGCATTCCTGGAGCAAAAACATCTCTATGCCAAGCACCAAAGCTCCACTGATTATTACTGTTGTGTAAAATTTCAGAATTGATAATTTCATAAGCCAATCTAACATACATTGTATCTCCAGGAAGAAAACGTTGAAGATCTGCAGTTGGTAAAGTGGCAGGATCAACTTTTTGTGTCATGGTTTTATCAGTGTAACCAAAATTGCATCTGTATAAAGTATCGACATAAGCATAAATGTTACAATCGCAATCAGTACCATTCCATCTGACCCAACTCAACATGTTGTGACATGCTCGAACAATTTCGCATTCTTGGGCTTCGCCGCAGTTACAAGGTTCAATGATTTCAAGATTTGTGTAGAGATAATCATCGGGCGCACAGAAACCGTAAAACTCTAAGTTGTAATAATAGTCACTAATGTCTACTTGTGCATTTGTAGCAGGGAATTGGATTTGCAAGCCCAGCGTATCGTCGCCAGCAACTTCGTAATTCCAAGTTACTCCTTGAATAGGATTGCCTTCATAAGTAGCAGATCCTTCTTGGTATCTGATGGCCCTATTTCTGCTTTCGGTATTGGCAGAAACATTGACGACAAAATAGACCGATTCACCATTGCATGGAGCAATGTTTTCATATCCAAAATCAGTAGACAGGCTGAAACCATTGTCAGATGCTGTCCATGTTTCTGGACTTGTTGAAATAAATTCTGTTAGGTATTGTCCTCGACTATCCCAGTAAATGGTGTCGTTGGTCATATAGCTTTCTTCTCCATAGAAAAAATTAATAGGAGGATCAATGCTTGATATCTCCGAGAAATTTTCTCCGCAATTCCAAATCCCAGTCAATTCCAAAGCTGAGATTTCACAATTATTACTTTGGCAATTTCCACCATTCGCGCAAACAATTTCTACTTCAACTTCTATCAAAAGCGTGTTTCCTCCTGGTAAATCATCAAATCGATTGTCAAGGTCAGTGTTTGTAATACCTCCGGGCCCATCAGGGTCGAAATCCAGTTTGGTGAAATCTAAATTCAAAAGTCCATCCAGGATGAACCAAGTTGAATCTGGCAAGACTTGGCCGCTGACTGAAATATTTGCAATTTGAGTGTTGGAGCTTTGACAAGCTTCCCATTTAATCATTAAATCTTGCCAAAGTCCTTCAGCTTGATCTTCATTGGTACTGCTTAATTCGAATTCATAAATTAAAGCGTCTCCACAAAATTCTCCTTGTTGAGTAACAGAGGAAATAGAAACTGGATTGCTAATAAAATTTGGTCTAAAAGAAACCGATCCTCCTTTTCTTGCAGGGTCTCTGCACACGTCACCTCCGCAACCATAAGAAACTTCGTAATCCAAAAGAAAAGTATTGTCTCCTTGTGGGCAATCATTTAAAGAAAAGCACACTTCAATGTTTAGTTGCTCATCTTCATCAAAATATTCATCTGATGAAGTTCCATCAAAAATTTCATTCTCATAAAAGTAGCTGTCATTTATGGGAGCAGACAAGGTCATGCTGCTGGCATCATACGTGTAATTCAGTGTGCTTCCATTTGCATAAAGTCCTTCGAGATTGAGGTTTTCGAGATCTATGTTTTCAATAATGAAATCCATTCGGTTTATGCTTGCCTTTAATCCATCTTGGGAAATCGTAATGTTCTGGCAAGAGGTTTGATCAATTTCAGTAATAGATAAATTATCAGGTTCTACTGATAAAATATTTAGAACAGGAATTTTTATTTCACTACTGTATTCTGCTTCAGGAGTATAGCTGTCTTCACAGCTATAAACTGCTCCCGCTTCATCAATGTAAGCATAGCTGCTTAGGAATTCTATTTCCATTCCAAACACCTCTGGAGTGGCAGCACAGTTCGCTTTTATTCCAAAATAGATAACTGCAAGGCTGTCATTGTTCAAACCACTTATAGTAAAAGACGGATTTGAACCATCCGAAGTGTTCAATGCTGAAACACTTGGGCCATTTTCGAAATGACTTCCGAAGAATCCCGCATACTCCATTCCCTGGGAAATGTTTAGGTCGAGTTGAATACTATTGAAGTTTCCTGGGTCATCAGTATACAACAATATCGCAACGGTGTCTGCTACCCCACAAACGATCATGGAATCTGTTTGAGGAAATCCATTTACTCCTCTTAGGTCAAGGATTTCAATGCCTATTTCTGCAGGGCATTGTGCTGATGCTGATGGACTACTAGGCAAAAGGATGCCCGTAATGACCAGACATGTGAGGAGTCTGATCAGTAAGTTAATACTATTCATTTGAATAAATTTTATTATTTCTATTCTGGTAAAATGCTTATCAATAAAATTGATGGACAGTTTGGAACATAGTATTTCAGCTATGGCTAAATATTTAACCTAGTATTGAAATGAATGTAAATTGGTATAATTAGTTTAGGACCTTTGAAAAAGTGTTTTTCAAAGTCAAAAAATGCTGATTGACAGAATCAAGATCAATGGAATAACATTGAATGTAGAGGGGGGACTCATGATTCCTTGAAAGAAATGTAATGTTTGAGAATTAGTAGGTTGGCTGCTGATTATATTTCTATATGTTTTTGTAATTAATAGTTACATATCATAGAAGAAGTATATTAGAATTTACGCTAATAAGACTTACATGTTTCGTTGCATAAAAAAAACTTTTATTGAACATTGTTGTCCCATTCTTCAATTGCTTTAGATTTATATACCAGGCTTGGTGGAATTGCAATTACTTATTGGTTTTTTTGAGCTTATTCTTTAAGAAAAAATATTATTTGAAAGGTTTGATCCATGAAAAATCTGTTTTAAGGAGCAATTTTGCCGTTTAAGCCCATTTTGGTTTTATTCCCCCAAATTATAGACGAAATTGAAAATATTAATAATTTAAAATAAAGAATAATGAGTAAGTATTTTTTTCGTTTCGTGATTTGTCTAATTGCTAGCCTTTCGATTTTAGCCCAAAGTCAAACTTCTGGTGAAAAGATCAAAGTATTGTTAGTAGGAACGTTCCATTTTAATAATCCAGGAATGGACGAACACAACGCCGAAGTAGACGATGTTTTTTCGGACCAAAGACAAAAGGAAATTGATGATTTAAATGAAAGCCTTTTAAGATTTAATCCGAATAAAATTTTTGTTGAAAGTCGTCCAGTTTATCAGTCTTTCTATGACTCTTTGTATCAAGCGTTTTTAAATGGGAAAGTCCATTTTGAAGATTTGAAAAATGGTAGAAATGAAACCTATCAAGTTGGTTTTAAAATGGCAAAAGAACTGAATCATCCAAAGGTGTATTGTTCAGATGCTTCAGGGCTTTGGTTGGGTTCTGATGTCAATGAATCTGCTGAAAAGTGGAATATGGAATTTGTAATGGAGTTTAATGAGCGGATGAAGGGAAAAATAGAAGCTTACAATAAACTGATTCAAAACAATTCAATGAAAGAAATCATTCGAGAATTGAATACTGAAAAGTCATTGATGGAGAATCATAATTATTATGTTTCTATAGCTCCAAGGGTCATTTCAGGAAAACAAGATGGAAAAGAGTCTTATTATTATGATGAAGAAACCGAAACCAGTTACGTGAAAATTGATGAAGAATACATTGGTGCAGAATTGACTGCAGAATGGTACAAGCGGAACATAAAAATTTATTCCAATATTCTCAATCAAATAGAAAGTGGCGACAAGCAAATAATGGTTTACTATGGCCAAGGGCACATCAAAATACTTCAGCAATTGTTTAGAGACAATCCGCGCTTTGAAGTGGTAGATGCACTTGATTATTTGTAAATTTCACTTTTAAATTAAATGAAACCATTTATTTTAATAGAACAAACATGCGATTATTGATTAAAATTTCAATGTGTTTTATTTGAAAAATATTTCACTATTTTAACCAAACAAGGAATTCTTAAATCTAACATCTAAAATATGAGTAAGTATGGTAAATATTTGGCATGGTTGATTCCAGTGTTTTTGGTTTGGGTAATCTATGCCAATACTTTCTTTTCAAGCATTTTTACTGGAAGAGAAAATTTTTCCTGGTTGGTAATTTTATTCCATACTATTATCTACTTGTTAATTTGGGCTTTTGTCTCGTGGTTTATTAGCCGTCGAAAGAAGAAGGCTAAACCATTGACAATTTGGTTTTTCTTTGTTCTTGTTTTTGGCTCTGCTCTTTTTTTTCTGCTCACCTATATTGCACATAAACAGTATTTGATTGTTACAACACCACAGAACGATTCAATTAGTATTGTTCACATCATTGTTAGTATATCAAAAGGAATTTTGATCGGTATTGTTTTGGTTGCAATCCAATACTATTTAAACTTTCAAAGTCAATGGAGGGCAGCGAGTTTAAAAGCTGCTAATTTGGAAAAGGAAAATTCAAAAGCCCAATTGCATGCTTTACAATCACAAGTCAATCCACATTTTCTTTTCAATAATCTCAATACCTTGCAATCTTTGATTGACGATAAAAATGAGGCAGCTCAAAATTTTTTGATTGAGCTTTCCGATCTGTATCGAAATTTGTTAAAGACTTCTCAAAATGAGGTAGTTTTATTAGAAGATGAAATTTCGTCTTCAGAAAAATTCAATTATTTGATGAAACAACGATTCGGGGAAAACTATAACTGTGAGTATAAAATTGATGAAACAGAAATAAAGAGTAAATTTCTTCCGCCATTTAGTATTCAGATGTTGTTGGAAAATGCGGTGAAACATAATCGGATCGATGACAGTTATCCGCTGCATTGTAAGGTTTACAAGGAAGGCAAATTTTTAGTAATAGAAAACAATTTACAGGAAAGAAAAGCGAGTTATCCTTCTAATAATATAGGACTTGAGAATTTGAGATCGAGGTATTCGATATTGTCCAACCAGGAAATTGAAGTTTACAAAGATAAGGATGTTTTCAAAGTCAAAATTCCATTGCTTAGTATAAAACAATATGATTAAAGTATTAATAATTGAAGATGAGAAACCAGCTTATGAAAATCTGCTTCGGTTCTTGGGTAAAATTGATTCTGAGATTGAAGTAATAGCTTGGTTGCAAAGTGTCGAAGACTCTATTGATTGGTTCAATCAAAATGAGCTGCCAGATTTGATATTTCTTGATATTCAACTGAGCGATGGGAATAGTTTCGAAATTTTAAAAAGCCAAGCCATTGATTGTCCCATAATTTTTACGACAGCTTATGACCAATATGCATTAGAAGCTTTCGAATATTACAGTATCGACTATCTATTAAAGCCCATTTCAAAAGCAAAACTGCAAAAGGGCATCGATAAATTTTACCGAACAAAAAATGACAATGGAAATCAGTTGTCGGATATTAAGCTGATGATGGAGCAATTTAACACTTCCCCCAAATTTAAAGAACGGTTTTTGGTAAAATCAGGTGAACAATTGCTTAGCATTCCTAGCCAAGAAATAGCTTCGTTTTATGTGGATGAAATTTGCATTTTACAAACACTCAAAGGTGAACGCTTTTCAATAAACTATTCTCTTGATGCTGTAGCTGAGCTTTTAAATCCCAAAGAATTCTTTCGACTTAATCGCAAAGCCATTGCCTCTTTTCAATCCATCGATAAGATTGTCCGCTTCTCTGATTCCAAACTGAAAGTTTCATTAAAGCCCGCTCTGCCATTTGATCTGGTTGTTAGCAAGGAGAAAGCTAGTAAATTTAAAGCCTGGCTGGAAGCCTGAGAAGTTAAGTTTAAGATTAGAATTGTTGATTGATAAATTTATTGATTATTGATTTGGGTGGAATGTGATTCGTCTGCTTTGTTGATTTTATACAGGGACGCTTTCCGCTGTACCAAAAGCAAGGAGCGCGCAAAGCGCCGCTGCCTGCGAACAAGCGGCTCGCCCGTCCGTGTACCAAAAGCAAGAAACGGCCGCAGGCACTTTTTCTGTCTGCCGATGCGGTTCCAACTACTCCTCTTGTTTCGCAGCTTTTTTACTTCCTCGATACAATTCAAACTTTTGTAGCCGACATTCTATCGGTCCATTGAATAGTTTGATCTTGCGTGAAGCTTTTAAGCCTATGAATTTTAAGGCATAAATATTTCCTGAAATAATCCAGGCATCACAACCATTGTATTTATGTTTTAAGTGGGTTCCCATTTCTTTGTAAAAAGGAATTATATCATCGGGATCTTCCAGTCTTTCTCCATATGGCGGATTGAAAAATAAAGTGCCTGGTTCTTCGTCTAATTCCGAATCAAGAAAATTCATTTTATCAAACTCTAGTTGATCAAAAATTCCTGCAGTTTTTGCATTTTGAATGGAAATATCTAAAGCCACAGTATCGATGTCAGAGGTGAATATTTTTCCTTCAAATCTACGTTCTTTGTCTTTGGCATCTGCTTTTAGACTTTCCCAAAGATTGGCATCAAAGTCAGTCCATTTTTCGAATGCAAAATTTCTGAAAGAACCAGGAGCAATGTTTTTACCCATCAAAGCTGCTTCAATGGATAAAGTGCCCGAACCACACATTGGATCAAAGAAATTTGATTTTTTATCCCACCCGCTTAATAAAATAACACCTGCTGCGAGCACTTCACTCATAGGAGCAACTGTTTGTACCTTGCGATATCCTCGACGGCCCAAGCTTTCACCAGAACTATCAAGCGCAACAGATACTTGAGTATCTTGGATGTGAATGGAAATTTTTAAATCTGGATTTTCAGTATCAATGGACGGCCGAACCGAATATTTTTCCCTAAACTGATCTACAATCGCATCCTTGGTTTTAAGAGCGATGTATTTTGAATGTGTAAAAATTTCACCACTGCAAGTCGCATCAATCGCAAATGTTTTGTCGACACTGAGTAGGTCATCCCAGTTCATTGCATAAATACCATCGTACAATTGCTTTTCACGAAATGCTCGGAATGTATTGATTGGTTTCAATACTCTTAGAGCAGTCCTAAGGAGCAAATTACTTTTGTACAATACTTCCTTGTCTCCTCTGTACCGAACCGCACGGGTCAATAACTGAATATCTTCGGCTCCGATGGCTTTTAGCTCTTCAACTAAAATTTCTTCAAAGCCATACATGGTCTTGGCTATTATCTCAAACTTATTCAAAATCTTTTTTATTTTCTGAACTGCAAAGTTAGCATTTTATGATTAGTTTAATCATTGAATCGAGTGTAATGTGGATTTAACACGAAGACCCAAAGACGCAAAGCCAATGGTTTGAAAGTCAGTTTAGGGCTTAAAACCAAGAACCTAAGCCCAAAGGCGATTTATCGCTGTCTCAAAAGTGTAGGACTGCGTGGTGTTTGAATCTGGTGGTATGTGGATTTAACACGAAAATACAAAAACGCGAAGCCAATGGTTCGAAAGTCGATTCATCACCGTTCCAAAAGCATAAGGCTCGGCTGGCGCTCCAGCTGCAACCCAAAACCGGCGAGCGGCAGCGAGCCCTACCATTCAATAATCTCTCGATCTCTATAAAATCCACCGCTTGGAATTCCATCAGCAGTTGCCAACCAAACGGCTGTGTCTGCGCCTTGCTCTACCGTTCTTGGAGCTTCCTGACCACCCATATCTGTTTTTACCCAACCTGGGCTCATGGCATTGACCGAAATATTTGAATCTGCCAATTCTTTAGATAGCAAAATGGTTTGTGCATTCATTCCGGCCTTTGACAAGCGATAACCGGCATAACCAGTTTTCATATTTGAATAAGCGCCCATACCGCTGGACATATTTATGATTCTGGCTTCAGCACTTTCTCGAAGCAAGGGTAGAAAATATTTGTTCATTCTAATAGGGCCATAAAAATTGACGTCCATAATTTTTTGAATCTCGTCGATATCCGATTCAACCAAGGATTTTTCGGCAATTATACCTGCATTGTTGATCAGTACATCCAATCGTCCATAATGTTCTTGGACCCATCGGCTGGCTTTTTTTACACTTCTCTCATCGGAAACATCCAGTTGGACTGGACTACAATTCAAACCAATGGCTTCACCTGATTCTTTTGCTTTTCGTTCATCGCGAGCAGTGAGAATGACATCGTGATCCAAGACGGCCAATTGTTTGCAAATTTCTTTGCCAATTCCTCTGTTGGCTCCTGTTACTAAAATTACTTTTTTCATGTTGAGTTTTTTCTTGGGTGAAATTATAAAAATCCGTAATAAATTTGCAGTAATATTTATATCTCTTAGTATTTCACTGAAACTAATTTTGCAAAATATTTGTAAGAAAATAAAATGCATTTCTAGGCCTTATGGATTTAACAAGCAAAAAAGGGTGTCGGCTCATTACAATTCTAGGATTGATGTTTCTAGGTTTCGTGATTTGTTTGTTTGTATATCCGGCTGTAAATTTTGACTTTTATGAGCAATGCAGTACCATTACTATTGTCGATCTCATTCTGATTGCCTTGTACAGTTTAATCATAGTTTACGATGTAATCAAAAATATAAATAAGGGAGGAAACAATTGGCTAAAGTATCTAAAAGACTTGGGTAATGTTACTTTACTTCTGGGACTTTTTTATGTTCTTTTCAGGAAGTTTTTTGTCAAATTAATTCTAATTATAAGCTTCAATACGGGGCAGAGCGAAACCGTTAATGTTGATGGGAAAGTTGTTGATAAAATATCTATTAGTTCAAGCAGGGTCTCCAGACACGTTTTGACAGTTCAAGATAATGAAAACACTTATGTATTTCAAAGCAATAAAAATGCCATTGATCCTTATTATATTGGTAAAGCATTCAAGATGAAAATGCGAAAGGGCCGGTTTGGATTTTTATATAAATGCAAATAGTTATTTTTCAAAACAAAAAAGTATACTTTAGGACAGAATAAAATTTCAAGAAAATTATAATTTGATAGCATGGCTTACGACGAAAGATTGGGAGAAAGAATCGCTCAAGTATTGGACGAAAAAAAAGTAGCATACATAGAAAAAAAAATGATGGGCGGTCTGTGTTTTATGGTGGATGGTAAAATGTGTGTTGGGATCGTGAAAAATGAATTGATGGCCAGAATTGGAACTGAAAAATACGAGGAGGCGTTGAAGAAGGAAGGCTGCAAAGAAATGAATTTTACAGGACGCTCTATGAAGGGATACGTCTTTTTGGAACCGGAGGCAATTGACATGGACAAAGATTTGGAATATTGGGTGCAGCTTTGTTTGGATTTTAATCCCTTGGCAAAGGCTTCAAAAAAGAAAAAGAAAAAGACCTAGGAAGATTTTAACCTTTGGCTTTTGGCCCTTAGCCTTTAGCTTATTTTAGTAAAATATTCCAATAGCATTAAAAATTTAAATCAGATGAGGGTACATAAATTTCAGAAAGGGGATGTTCAGTTTGTTTCATTGGAAGAGGCCAATAAAGTCCATCCATTGAAAAATGAATTTCCTAAAGAACATCAATTGGCTGCTTTGTTGGCGCATAGCGAGCATGGAGCCACAGAAGACAATGTTGAAATTGGTTTCAATTATTTGTATGCTGAAATTAATGGAAATAAAATATTAATAGATGCTGGAAAAGGAATGGGGCAATTGGTGGAGGCATTGAAGATTGCCGGAATTGATCCGATGGAAATTGATTATTTGATCATCACCCACGGTGACAATGACCACATGGGCGGCATTCATCATTTTACAAAGTCTACTGTAGTTATGCCCGATGCTGCTTACAAAATTTGGGTGAATGAAGAATCCCGAAACGAATTGATTGGGAATGCCCACAAAGCTCTCGTAAGAATTTTTCCAGAAGAAATGATGGCTTTGGGCAATGCTGCAAAAGTTGAGTTCGCGACAGAAGTGCTCAGCTCTTTGGGCAGTAGGTTATTATTGGTTCAGGATGAAGATGAATTTATTAAAGGTGTGAAATTGTTTCCAACCCCCGGCCATCGCGAAGATCATTATGCTGTGGAAATCAAAACAGGAGAAGATGAGGACGATAAAATTATTGTTCTCGCCGATGCAATTAGACATGGTTTTCAAATGAAATACAATACCCTCAAC
>CALBCY010000339.1 GCA_937927195.1 uncultured Chitinophagales bacterium | reverse complement strand
TTTTTTTGAATCATTTTTAATATGAATCAAGGATTAATTGGTATTAATTTTGAATTAAACAAAATTAAAATCTACTTGTTCCCATTAAGTAGTTGGGTGTCTTGGGTTATCTAGGGGTAGATTTCGAGGCGCCCTTTTTTTTGACTTTTTTCAAATAGCTTTCAGGGTTATATCGCCCGGCCCTTTTTTTCCTTGATATAGAAGTTTAATTCTTCAATTTAAATACGTCCATTAATAAATGAAATGGGTATTATTTTTGATCCTTATAATTCTCAATGTTCAATGCTGCTGAACAGATTTCATATTCAAATGCTTGATTGGAAGCGATGATAAAAGTCCTTTGTCTTTGATACTCGCGAATAATGGTTTGGTACCAGTCTATTCCTTTTTGGTCGAGATTGCTGCAGGGTTCATCTAGTAAAACCAATGGATTGTCAGAGAATACAGCAAGTCCAAGTTTTAATCTTTGTTTCATTCCAGAGGAGAATTGCTTTACAGCCTTTTTCTCTGAGCCTTTAAGTTGAAACAGCTCTGGAAGTTCATCCAAATTTGGTAAGATTGGAGATTTAAATCTGAAATGATAGTCTATCATTTCGGTTAGTGTAAATTCTTCAATAAGTTCGAGATAAGGCGCGCAAATACTGATGTTCTTGTAAAGTTTTTCTTGTGAAACTATTTCACCATTAAAACTATAAACAACACTGCCTTTTGATTGACCGAGGCTCCCGCAAAGAATTTTAATGAGACTAGATTTACCAGATCCATTAGAACCAGTAATGGCATAATAATGACCAGATTCGAAGTGAAAGGACAGGTCCTCAAAAATCCATTCGAATCCGAAGCGTTTGGAAAGATTATTAACCTGAATGTCCATTGACGCCGCGCATAATGCCTTTGTTGGATGTTTTTACAAATGAAGTTATCAATTCCTTGTACTTTGATTCAGGTATTTCAGCATTGATTTTTTTCAAGGCGTTTGAAATATTGTAGCCTCTAACGAATAGCCATCTGTAGATGTCTTCTATTTGTTGGATGTCTTCCTGATCAAAGCCTTTTCTTTGCAGGCCGATGGTGTTGATTCCAACGTATGACAAAGGCTCACGAGCAGCTTTTACAAAAGGAGGAACATTCTTACGAACCAAAGAACCACCAGTAATGAAGCAATGGGCTCCGATGTGTACAAATTGCTGAACGGCTACCATGCCTTCCAAAATTGTATGATCTTCGATGATTACATGACCGGCAAGATTTACGCAGTTGGCCATTATACAATGATCGCCGACAATGCAATCATGAGCAACGTGACAATAAGCCATGATTAAGCAGTTATTGCCAACTACCGTTTTATTGTTGAACTTGGTTCCTCTGTTGATGGTTGCGTGTTCGCGGATTGTTGTATAGTCGCCTATTTCAGCAGTTGTATATTCTCCGTTAAACTTTAGATCCTGAGGGATTGCTGCAATAACAGCTCCTGGAAAGATTTTACAGTGTTTACCAATTCTTGCCCCACTTAAAATTGTAGCAGAAGGCCCAATTTCGGTATTGTCACCAATGACAACATCTTTATCAATGAAGCAAAAGGGGTGAATCGTCACATTCTTTCCAATCTTAGCTTCTGGGTGAATATGAGCAACTTTGTAAGCATCTAATATCATAATGGGTAAGGTATATTGCGAAATAGGTTTAGTGGTTATCGTTACTTAAAACGGCCTTGAATTCATTTTATTGGCTAGGAATTAACTTAATTTAAGCGCTTCCAAAGATAGGAGAATAAACAGGAAATCTAATATAAATTAGGAGCTAATTTATATTGACCTAAGTAGTTGATTTTAAGCGTTTTAAGTAAAAATATTGCACAAATGAAAGCTTATTGTCATATTATAATAATTCATCAATCTTTTTTGACCAATTGTGCAGTCATTTCAGCTTCAGTTACGATTTTGTTATTCACGTAAGCAATTCCCTTCATTTCACAAATCCCTCTTCTAATGGGACTTATCAATTTCAGTTCAAAAATCATTACATCACCTGGTTTGACCATATTTCTAAATTTCACCTTGTCTATTTTCAGTAAATAGGTGAAATAGTCTTCTGGCCTTTCAACGGTGTTTAAGGCTAAAATACCTCCTGTTTGGGCAAGTGCTTCTAATTGCAGAACACCCGGCATTACGGGATTGCCTGGGAAGTGGCCTTGAAAGAAAGCCTCATTGAATGTGGCATTTTTTACGCCTACGATTCGGTCTTCTCCCAATTCTATGATTTTATCGATCAATAGGAAAGGAAACTTATGAGGCAGAGATTTACTTATTTTATTGATGTCATAAACTGGCTCTTTTGTAAGGTCGAATTGAGGAATCTTTAGGAGGTACTTGTGCTCGGCGATGTGTTTTTTTAGCAATTTGGCAAAAGCAACATTGGAAGTGTGTCCCGGTCTAGTTGCAAAAATCTTGGCTCTGATTCTCATTCCTGCCAGAGTCAAATCTCCTATTACATCCAATAATTTGTGTCTGGCAGGTTCATTGGCATATCGGAGTTCGACATTGTTTAGAATTCCTTCTTTTACTTTGATATCTGGAGTAGAGAAAAATTCTGCCAGTTTTGTTTGTTCTGAATCGTCTAATGGCCTTTCAGCAAATACGATTGCATTGTTTAAATTGCCACCTTTGATTAAGTTATTTTCAACCAGTGCTTTTACTTCGTGTAGGAAACAAAATGTTCTAGCTGGAGCAATTTCCTCTGCAAAGTCTTCCAATTTTTGCAAGGAGGCATGTTGAGTATTTAAAACGGGCGAATCGAAATTTATGGCTGTTGAAATTTCATATTTTTCAGCAGGAACAGCTATGATTTCAACTTCTTTTTCTTCGTCGTAAAATCTGATGACTTCATTTAATGGAAAATAGATTCTTTCAGTCTCCTGAGTTTCCAAGCCTGTTTTGTGAAATGCATCGACAAATTGTTTGGCACTGCCATCTAAAATAGGAACCTCGACATTGTCTAATTGGATCAGGACATTGTCTATTCCACAACCAGTCAATGCGGAAAGAAGGTGTTCGACGGTATGAACTACAGCATCCTTATAAGCCAAGCTTGTGCTTCGTTCTGTGCTCACAACCAAGTCCACATCGGCTTTGAATTTTGGCTGATCTTCCAAGTCTATTCTCTGAAATTTTATTCCATGATTATTGGGAGCTGGATTGACCGTCATGTTAACATTAAGGCCAGTATGTAAACCAATGCCGCTAAACGTTACTGGTGATTTCAGGGTATGTTGGAATTCCTTCATATTTCTTACTGTTCTGATTCTGTATTCGAATTTCTGTTTTGGAAAGTCGAATTTGTGTGTGAATGCGAAACTATATTCGGTTGTTTTTTTTCTATTCTGCGGATCAAAGATATGGAAACTTTTTAGGAGACTAGGATAAGGTGGACGAATTTGGTATTTGGAATGGATGTAAAAAATCAAGTGGTTGAATGGGGCGAATGCTAAAAATGATTTGAGGGTAAAGGTTATCTCACAATTGCAGATTTGCTGTTTGCCACGGCAAGCATTGCTCCATCGGGAAAGTTGGAGTTTGGGAGACGAATGGTGAGATATTGCAACTAAAACTGAAGGTAAGTTTACTGTAATTGGGTATTGAAACCCAAAAACTCAGGATTTGGTTTTTAATTCTTCGATTTCCTTCTTTAATTTTTTGACGCTATCCATGAGGTAACCAATTTGTTTGATTTCTGCGTAGGATTTGTAGGATTCTTTGAATTCTCTAGCAGGAACACCATTCCAAGCCATGTTCGGCTTTTTGATGGTTTTGGTAACACCACTTTGAGCATTTATTTTAGAGCCTGGAGCAATAGAAATATGGCCGACAAATCCTACTTGTCCACCAATCATGCAGTTTTTACCAATTTCTGTACTGCCTGAAATTCCAGTAAGAGCAGCGATAACCGTGTTTTCTTCAATAATTACATTGTGAGCTACTTGAATCAGGTTGTCCAATTTTACTCCATCTTTGATTTGGGTAGAACCCATGGTTGCTCTGTCTATACAACAATTGGATCCGATTTCAACTTCATTGCCGATTTCAACATTACCGATCTGTGGCACTTTTTGAAAAGTACCATCTTCTTGTGGGGCGAATCCGAATCCATCACTTCCAATGACCGTTCCTGAATGGATGATGCAATTGGAACCAATTTTACATTGATGATAAATTTTTACTCCTGAATTGATGATGGTCCCTTCTCCAATTTCAACCTCATTTCCAACATAGGCATGCGGATGAATTTGAACATTCTTAGCTATCGTTGCATTTTCACCAATAAATGCCATTTCACCAACATAAACATTGTCTCCTAGATTTGCACTTGGATCAACGTAAGCCATTTTGGCGATTCTTCCTTTTATTTCCTTTGCTCTGGAGTTGTACTCTTCGAGCAGGCGGGAGAATGCTAAATAGGGATCGGGAACTCGAATTAGACTGGCTTCAATGGGATGTCTGAGTCTTAGATCATCTGCTATAATTAAAACAGATGCCTTAGTGGTATATAGATGATCTTCATATTTGGGGTTGGCCATAAAACTGAGACAGCCTTCTTCAGCATCCTCAATTCCGGCAAAATTATTCACTTTAGTTTTTGGGTTTCCTTCTATGGTTCCCTCAACAAAATTCGCGATTTCCAGGGCAGTAAATTCCATTCACAAATGATTTAATCCAACAATTACTGATAGATCCTTGAGCTTATTAAGGCGTAAGGGTCAACAATTTATAAAAATTTCGGGTAACATAGGTAATATTTAGTAACAGGAGCAGATAACATTTGAATATTTAGCTGATCCGAGGCAAAAGCGATGTCCACAATTTCACCACTTTTGTACAAAATATTTATTTTATCCTCCTTATGAGAATAGGCACTATTGCTGGTTGAGTCAGTGATTACTAAATAATCAATGTCTTTTTCTTCCAATTGGTACTTATCCTGTACTTTTTTTCTTACTTCGTTTATGTATTTAAAATTGAAAGCTTCTTTCTGCAATTCAGTTTTAAACAATTTTCTATTGACTAGTCTTTGGCTTAAGTTGGCTAAAATAACATCAGGGTTTTTTTGCCACATTTTCATTGCCACATAAATATCGGTATCATCCAATATGGCGAATTGCTGAAGCACATTGTCATCATTTCTGAAATCGTCGACCGTCCAGTCTCGTTCCATGAAAAATTTCAAGGCAGGAGTAGTAAACAGTTCTTTGCCTGATTTATACAATTCCTTTGCTCGTTTCAACAACTGAACAAGCATGACTTCTGCGCAAAGAACGGCTTTGTGTAAATACACCTGCCAATACATCAATCTTCTCGATACAATGAATTTCTCAATAGAATAAATTCCTTTTTGTTCAACGACCAATCTGTCTTCACGAACATCGAGCATTTTGATGATTCTATCATAACCGATGACACCTTCATGAACACCAGTAAAGAAACTGTCCCTCGTTAGATAGTCCAATCGATCCATGTCCAATTGGCTAGAGACCAGTTGGTGGAGGAATTTTTTCTTGTACTTATCCTGAAATATTTCAATGGCCAGTTCCAATCGTCCATTGAAAGCTTCATTGAGTTTTTCCATAAAAAGAACTGAAACTGTTTCATGTTCAATCTTTTCCAGGATGGTATGTTCCAGTGCATGAGAGAATGGGCCATGGCCAATATCGTGCAATAAAATAGCGATACTGACAGCTTCAGCTTCTTCTTCTGTGATCTCGACACCTTTGTATCTTAATATACTGATGGCTTCAGTCATCAAATGGGTTGCACCGAGTGCATGATGAAATCTCGAGTGGATGGCACCAGGATACACGTAGGAACTCAGTCCTAGCTGCTGTATTCGCCTTAATCTTTGGAAAAAGGGGTGTTCTATGAGGTCGTAAATAATCTCGAATGAAATGGTTACAAAACCATAAACGGGATCATTTATTATTTTCTTTTTATTCAAATGCTAAACCTTTATACAGGAAATATAAACAATTTGACTTCAATAATAGAGCCCGACTGCGATTGAGTAAGACGGAACTTCGTGATCCCAAACCAAATTGTTGTTAGAATATTCCATAAAATTAATCAATCTGTCCATAGTAATGGGCAGCCTTTGTCTATTTTTACGTAAAATTTACATTCATGACAATAAGCTATTTTTATTGAAGAGCAATAAATGTTAAAATATGAATGTTATAAGCGGGAGATCAGATTTAAAAGTGAAACTGATTTCAGTACAATTAGATCATAAAAAACAAAGTAAGATTAATGAGCGATAAGGTAAAAATTCTATGGGCGGACGATGAAATTGAGCACTTAAAGCCCCAAATAATGTATTTGGAACAGAAAGGATATGAAATTATTCAGGTTACCAATGGTTATGATGCGATAGATAGATGTGGGACAGACAAGCCCGATGTGGTTTTTTTGGATGAGTCCATGCCTGGGATTGGTGGTTTAGATACATTAACCAAGATAAAAGAGGTGAGTTCTCAAGTTCCAGTGGTAATGATCACTAAGAATGAAGCAGAAGATATAATGGAAGAGGCGATTGGTTCTCAAATAGCAGATTATTTGATTAAGCCAGTAAAGCCTCAACAAATTTTATTGACCCTAAAAAGAATTTTGGATAATAAGCGATTGGTTAGTGAAAAAACCAATTCTGACTACCAGCAGGAGTTTTCCAAATTGTTTTCTGCAATTCAAATGGGTCTTGATTACAATGAGTGGACAGATATCTACAAAAAGTTGACCTATTGGGAATTGAAAGTTCAGGGAACCGAAGGGCGTGAAATGGTGGAGGTTTTAAATATGCAAAAAACGGAAGCCAACAATGAGTTTGTCCGTTTTATTGAGAAAAACTACGAAGACTGGATGTATGAGGAGACGAAGGAACGTCCTACGCTTTCACATACTTTGTTTGATGACAAAATATTTCCAATTTTGGATAACACAGACATTCCAACTGTCTTGGTTATTATTGACAATTTGAGATTTGATCAATGGAAAACCATTGAACCAATGGTATCTGAATATTTCAGCATGTTGGATGAAAGCATGTTTTATAGTATTTTACCAACCTCAACTCAATACAGTAGAAACGCTATTTTTTCTGGATTAACTCCAGCGGCAATGGCGAAAAGATTGCCGGATTATTGGAAAAATGATACAGATGATGGTGGGAAAAACAACTTTGAGCATAAATTCTTGGAGGAGCATTTGAAAAGAAAAGGAAAGGACATCAAGTTTAGTTATACCAAAGTAACCAATAATCAGAGCGGAAAAAACTTGGTTGATCAAGCACACAACCTTCTGAACAATGATTTGAGTGTCATTGTGTATAACTTTGTGGATATGTTGTCTCATGCGAGAACAGAAATGGAAGTTTTGAAAGAATTGGCCAGTGATGAATTGGCTTATCGTTCGCTAACACGTTCTTGGTTTGATCATTCTCCTTTGTTTGAGGCTCTAAAAAGAATAGCAGGCAAGGAATTTAATTTGTTGATAACTACTGATCATGGTACGATTCGAGTACAGAATCCTGTAAAAGTGATTGGTGATCGGAGTACAACGACCAATTTGAGGTACAAGCATGGCAAGAATTTGAATTTTGATCCAAAGCAAGTGTATTCTGTTAGAAGACCAAACGATGCTGGATTGCCTGCCCCTAATGTGAGTTCTTCTTTCATATTTGCAAAGTCCTATGATTTTTTGGTTTACCCGAACAACTTCAACCATTACGCGAAGTATTATAAGGATACTTTCCAGCATGGAGGTATTTCGATAGAAGAGTGTATTATTCCGTTTATTCAGATGAAGACGAAGTAGGGGAGGTTTGGTGCGGCCTTTGGCCTGTTGGTACGCTTCGCTGTTGGTACACTCGCCTTCGGCATTGTTATTAGTACGTTTAGCTTCGCTATTACTTTTGGTACGTCTTCAATTGCCCTAGAGGGCAATTTTTGACTGTTGGAAAGGGGGGCTATTGGCCTTTAGCAATTATTCTTTGTCAGGTTTAAAAAGAAAAATATTACAGTTGTTTCAATTTTATTTGAGGCAGCTGTTTTTTTTATTAGTGAAATGCAAATTTTCTTACAATGTTCAAAAGAACCCAATATACTTAGTGTGTTGTGCTAGAACAAGCGGTTCCCCGCCGGGACAAAAATTTCAGCTGGGAGGCGCCCCTGATATTGCCCTAAAACTGCGAGAATTTTGGATGGTCTGACGTTCGGCATTAATTTGGAATTTTTTTTGAGTCTGGCCAAATATTGATCAAAGTATTCCAATTTAAAAAAACAGATAGGCCAATCTTTTCCGATTATTAAAATAATTCATATATAAACAAAAGCTTGTAGTGGATTGTGTATATTTGCTCTATTGAAAAATATA
Organism: uncultured Chitinophagales bacterium; assembly: GCA_937927195.1. Lineage (GTDB taxonomy): Bacteria > Bacteroidota > Bacteroidia > Chitinophagales > UBA2359 > JAHDGP01. The sequence goes on along the minus strand of CALBCY010000339.1, from coordinate 3,772 downwards.
ATATTAAATAATCAAATATGAATTATGATAAACTTTAACATACCTCAAAGATTACTACCCTGTTTATTAGCCTTTGCATTAATGTTATGGACTGTAAATGTTTTTAGTCAATGTCCTACCATATTTACACCTGATGATGTAAGTGGGGAATACTGTAATGGTTCTGATCTTAATTTAGTTGCGCCTAATGACCCCAATGTATCTTATGCATGGTCTGCCTCTTCAACGGCTGTTACCGTAACCGCTGCTTCGGCTGCTTCTACAACAGCGTCTTTAAATACTGCTGAGTTATGTGCTGCTGAATCAGTGGATATTAGCTTGGTTGCGATTTGTACTATTGATAATTCTGTTGTATTTGATGGGGTGGTTAGCACCGTAAATATTTATCCTAATCCTCCTTCCGATCCCGCTGATTTGGTGAACTACTTAACTTTAGTAGCAGGTTGCGATGAACCAGCAATGGTTATAGCAGGTTGCGAAAACACTATTACATTAGTGCCTGATGCTGCTAACCCAACCTTCCCTGTTATGCCAGGAAATATGGGTACTGCTGCTTATACAGTTTCTTTTGCTCACGCTGCAGGTCCAAATTGTTGTCTTGATGTTTCTGGTTCGGTAACGGATATTGTGGTAGATGGTAGCTTTGAAGCAGGACCGTTTGCTGGTACTTGGGTAGAAGCTTCTAGCAATTTTGGTACGCCAATTTGTGATCTTGGAGGTTGTGGAACGGGAACAGGTACCGGGCCTAGTGATGGTGATTTTTGGGCTTGGTTTGGTGGTATTTCTGCATCTGAAATAGGCTCTGTTTGTCAAAGTATTACTGTTCCTGCAGGTATTGTATCATTAGATCTCAATTTTGATCTAGAGACGATTCTTTGTGATAGTCCTAATGATTTTATGCAAGTAACTATTGATGGAGCAAACCAAGTTTTCTTTGTGGATGGAAGTAGTCTTACATGTGGAGTGCTAGGATATTCAACAAATACAATTGATTTATTAGCAGCAGGAGTTTTACCTGGTTCTACTTTTACACTTTGTTTTGAAAGTGAAATATTTGCAACCAATGGGAATTTAACAAATTTCTTTGTAGACAATGTTCAATTACTTGCTGCGGAACCTTCTGGTGTTGATCCTTGTGTTGGAAGCATTACTGTTCCTTATAATTGTACATGTGGCTCATGTGATGCAGATGGTGGAAGGTTCTAGTAGTTTTGGGATATTGATATTGCCTTGTTCTGAGAAATAAATATTCTCAAATAAAATTTGGATTGTCATGGATTTTTTAGACTATCCAATAATGCCTAATAACGAAACCCCCTTAAGTATCAATTCTTAAAGGGGTTTCGTTATTTTTTAATTCTGTTGCTAAAAAGTTTTCCGAGAAGCGACGTGCTAGTTTGATGTGCTAGTTTGGTACGTTGAGCTTCGCTATTACTTTTGATACGCCTTGATTTGACCTGACGGTCAATTTTAGGCTGTTGGATTTTTTGAGAATTCCCTTTTAGCGGAGAATGATTTTATTAAGGAAAATAAATACAGTTATTTCAATTTTATTTGAGGCAGCTGTTTTTTTTGTACAAATTCAATTGAGCTTCAGCTCAATATTGCCTAAAAAAAATTCCAATAGAGTGGCGAAGCCCTCGTACTAAAAGCAAAGGCGCAGCCAGCGTACCAAAAGCGAGGCGTAGCCAGGGCACCAACAGCGCAGCGTAGCCCTTTTCCAACTGATTTCCTTATCTTCGTCTTATGATCGGGGATTTAAAGGTTTGCGTCGTTATGCCTGCTTACAATGCTTCTCAAACATTGGAGCAGACTTACAATGAAATTCCGTTTGATATTGTTGATGAGGTAATATTGGTGGACGATGCTAGTTCGGACGAGACGGCTGTTTTGGCTGGCAAGTTGGGAATTGAGCATGTCATTACTCATGAGCAAAACAAGGGATATGGTGGCAATCAAAAGAGCTGTTACAATAAGGCTTTGGAAATTGGAGCGGACATTGTTATAATGTTGCATCCGGATTATCAGTACACTCCAAAATTGATTCCTTCGATGGCCAATTTGATTGCGGCTGATTTGTACAAAGTAGTATTGGGATCGCGGATATTGGGGAAGGGAGCTTTGGAAGGTGGGATGCCTATTTACAAATACATTGCCAATCGATTGCTGACTTTTTTCCAAAACATTTTGATTGGCCAAAAATTATCGGAGTATCATACTGGTTACCGAGCATTTCACAGAGAAGTTTTAGAGTCTATAAACTACAATGGCAATTCAGATGATTTTGTGTTTGACAATCAAATGCTGTCTCAGATCGTTTTCAAGAATTTTTCGATTGGCGAAGTCAGTTGTCCTACTAAATATTTTCCAGAAGCCTCCTCTATTAATTTTAAGCGCAGTGTAACTTACGGATTGGGTGTAATTGCAACTTCTGTAATTCATTTTTTTTCTAGGATGGGAATGATGAAGGGGAAGATTTATAAGTAGGGTGGAGTCAATATGAATACAGCGTATTGTAGATAATTGATGTACTAGCTCTTCCATGGTTGAGCTAATCATTCAGTCTTTTCCTATCCCAGTTGTTAATTGCATTGTTGAAGTAGATCAATGCGGTGGTGATTATTATTGTGATTTTAATGATTTGGGTGGAATCACTCTTGCGAATGGGACCAAAGCGAATCCTACAATTACAGGAACTGCTGCTCGGTTTTTTACAGATGCCGTGAATGGAATAATAGATCCATCAGTTATTACACCAAATATTCCATACTGTTTTATTGTAACATTGACAGATCCAATAAGTGGATGTTCTGCCTTAACAAGATGTGATTTTACAGTTTTTTAAAATTGTCTTGCTGATAGAGGAAATTTCTAGTTTTTTACTTAAAACAAATATTTTATTATCTAAAAGAAATGGTTTTGTATTATGTTTTGTACCCGGTTTCGCATTATCGATTCTGGGATTTTTGCTATTTTGAACCTTGTATTAGGCTAAGGCTTGCTCGTGTGATTTTTCTTGTTTTTTATTGCTTTCTAGGCTTCCAATTTACTTGCATTTTGAAGTTTCGGAATTATATAAGTAGATATTGGTTTGTAAGAACCGATAAATGCGAGCTAAGAAAATACAATTTCATGAAGAAAAATACAACTCTATTGAAGCCTGATACCATTTATCATATTTATAATCGAGGAATAGACAAGTGCGATATTTTTTTTGAGGAGCAGAATTATGATTATTTTTTGATGAAATATCAGTATTTTTTATTTCCTGTTGTAGAAACATATGCCTATTGTTTGATCAATAACCATTTTCATTTTTTGATAAAAACAAAATCTGAGAAGGAGCTGATTAGGAAATACAAACTATGCAGGAAACCATTGGAGGAAACAGAACGCCTGCTTGGGCAACGTCTAGGTAGGAGTTTTGCAAACTTTTTTAATTGTTATGCTCAGGCATTTAACAAGAGATTTGACCGCACCGGTGGATTGTTTGAAACTCCGTTTCGGCGAGTTGCTGTAAACGATGATATATACTTCCTCACTCTATTATTTTACATCCATTCTAATCCCATAAAACACGAATTAACCGATGATTTCGAATCGTATCCATTTTCTTCATATGGTGAATACGTTAAAAACTCTCCTTCATTTTTAGAGAGAGATACGGTTTTGGAATACTTCGATGATATAGCGAAATTCGTGAAAGAGCATGAAAAGTTTATTCAGCGAAGAAGCCTAGGTGGTTAGGGTCTGTATTTGTGTCTAAAAAGTT
>CALBCY010000338.1 GCA_937927195.1 uncultured Chitinophagales bacterium | reverse complement strand
GGTGATGGAAATTTCAGCACAGAAATAAACCCTGTCCACAATTACGAATTTCCGGGTTATTACGAAGTCAGCCTGTCAAGTATTTTTTGCAATGACAGCCTCTCCGCAGCCAAGAGCCTTGCCGCAGGAATTCCTCTTGCCCTGGGTAATATTTCACGAAAAAAAATAAAGCTCAGCCCCAACCCGGCGTTCACAAAGGTCAGCTTCTCTTTTCCCTTTTTTAATCAGCATGAAATACTGCTCATTTTCGATGCCTTTGGACGAGTAAAACACCAGCAACAAATCGATGCATTTACAACTGAACTAATTGTCCCGCTCAATGATTTTTCTCCAGGTATGTATTTCTGGTCGATCGGTGAAGAAAGCGGGAAGTTGGTGGTTGGGGGATAAGCCTTTAGCTGTTGGCCCTTGGCCTTTGGAGCTGGTGGTTTAATTTTTTTAACGCAATGGCGCAAAGGCGCTGAGAAAAAAACCGGACATCGGACATCGGACACCGTAAACCTAATGCCCCTCTTAAGGAAGCTGCTCGTAAATAATGAAGTTCGGTTGCAAACCTGTATTGTCTGGATGCTGTAAAACTGTGAAAAATACAAAGTTTACATCACTGTTCAGTCCTTGGTATATAGTGGTTCCACTCATGTCTAAGTCAGATTGACTGTAAGCGTCTCCAAGTATGTAATTTGCAGCAAGACTGGTATTGTCTGGCGCACCTAAGATTTCAAAGAAAATGCTATTAGACGCATTGCCTGGCCCTTGAAAGGATATGACCCCATTGGCCTCTGGACATCCGCCCCACATTCCTTTTTTACCATTGCCCAAGTTAGCGGTTGCATGGGTTCCGTAAGTTTCCAAAACATCAAAATCAGCCTCCACAACCTGTCCCAGCTGGAAGCACAATGGGTACTTACTAATAACACTCAAATGGTTTCTGTGACGAAGGCAAACATTGTAATTCCCATCGGCGACTTCTATGCCTATATTGGCACTGCCATTGACATCCATTATATTTCCATCTCTTTTTAAGAGGGCCGAACGAGAAGCAACAATCACATCGGTTTGAGGATCTCTCAATTCTATAAATATCCAATCGACAATTGCATCCTCTCCTTCTATGGTCAACATGATGGGAGCCAATTGCTCACCTCCACCTGAACCAAAATGAGTAAAGCCCGGAAGAGCCGTGTAAGGTTCCTCCAATGGAATCAAACCAGCTTGTCTTAGATCGTCTCTCATCAAATTGTCCTGCGAACCTAAAAATGCACCTTGTAGAAAAACATTGGTCTCTAAATAAGCAATGTTTTTCGCCGCCCAAATTAAGTTTTCCGGAACCAAGAATTGGGTAAAATCAAATCCTTGAAAAGCACACTGAGACTCGGGAGTTGTAAAACCACCCACCAAACAAACATAATTGCCTTCGCAATCATACAATATACTGGCATTGTCTTCAATGACTTCTATGGTAGAATCGTTTATGTAACAAATATTGGTCGTATTCACAAATACATATTCCTGATCGTTGTAAACGAAAGAGTAAATTTCATCGTAAAAACAATCATCAACAAAGCTTTGCAACCAAGGGAGATCATCTACAGATTCGACCCCACAGAAAGCATCAGGAACCTTGCAGTCACCCAAATGGTCTATCGCCACTCCAGCACATATTGCATAACAGGCATTGTTATAAACTTGGCCATCGACACCACATACAGGATCGTACTCTTCGGTACAAACACAAGGCTCGGCAATTGGCCAAATTTTATTGTCTTCAATTAAAAAAGGGCCTAGATCATATCCTTGAAAATCGCACTGAGCTTCATTTATTAGCTCACCGCCATCCAAACAAATTTGACTTCCATTGCAATCAAACAAAATGTTTGGCAAGTCTGCTATAACCAAAACCGTCGAATCATCCAATATGCAAGTACCTACAGCAGAAACATAAACAACTTCCTGACCATTGATTACAAAAGAATAAATTTCATCGTAAAAACAATCGTCAATATAAGCTTGCAACCAAGGCAACTCCGAAACATCATTTACACCACAAAAAGAGCTATCGCCACATTCTCCAAGCGATGCAATTGGCACTCCCGCACAAGCAGCAAAACAATCATTAAAATAGGTCTGCCCGTCTTCACCACAAACTGGATTGTATTGCTGAATGCAGAAACATGGATTGTCCAATTGCCAGATAACATTTTGAGGAATCAAGTAAGAGGAAACATCAATTCCTTGGGTAGAACATTGAACTTCATTCATCGTAAAACCTCCATCATTGCAAATCAATTCCCCCGCACAATTCAATAATAGACTTCCCAGATCATCCAATAAACAAGAAGTGTCTACTTCTATGTAAAACATTTCTTCCCCCTCGTATTCAAAAGCATATATTTTAGTAAAGCAATCATTTGGACCGCCTGACATAAAGTATTGCATCCAAGGCAAATCTGTTAGCGGATTATCGACATTGCAAAATTCCATAGGGTTTGCTGAAACGGTCAACTCTTTACAACAAGTTGAAGTTCCACCACCACATTCTGTCATTTCAAGACAAACATTGTAAGGTTCTGAAATCAAGGTGTCATTTTCTTCAACCAACAATGAAACACATGGACTGGTCATACTAGAGCTTTGGCCATTCCCAAAGTCCCAGTCCCAATCACAATAATTATCGGTTGGTATATTGTCTTCAAAACAGAAAACATGATAAATAGAAGGAGGTGTATCATCTGTGGTAACTTCATCTACATATTCCCATGAAAAAGCACAAGTTGGTTCATTGCAATCATAATTAAAGGCAACTTCTACCCCCACACAAGCCGCCTCACAAGCATTGTTATAAGTTATGCCATCAACACCGCAAACCAAAGGTGCATCTGTTGGACAAATACAGGAATCAGAACAAGCCCAAAGTTCTTCTACTAATGTACTGTTGCCTATATTAGGCAATTCCGGGCAGGTACTTCCTGCTATTCCACCTATGGTACAAAGCTCATTGCCATCAATGTCATAGACAAATGATTGAACATCCGAACAATTATTAGGCATTGCAGGGCCCAAAACGAAAATACTTTGATTTTCATAGCAACGGTATTCCAAAACCTCATTACAGGAACATGTTTGACCGGCAATTAAATCTTGTATCCATTGGATTTCCAAAGGGTTATCTATTAGACAGGAATCCTGTGCCTTTAAATTAAGGCTGCTAAGACTAAGACACAATAGGGCAAGGGTAAACGCTACCGGGAAGGACAGTACAGTTTTCATAAAATTAGTTTTAAAGAAGGCAGTAGCGTTGTTCTGAACCGTAAAAATAAACAATTTTGACTATTTATTGCATCTTTTGGACCTCAAATAGCTTTACAATACTTCATTTTATCATATAGCCATTGATTAATTTCAACCAAATATAATTTCTTCTATTTACAAGGTCATGCTTATTAGTTCTTTAGGCATATAGGTGAATTGATCTTTTATAAAATGAACGAAAAGAAGATTCGATAGCCAAACAAGGCAATTGATGACCAAAGGGTGTTAACCTAGGTGATAAAATACATAACAGCAACTGTATTGTGCATCGCATACAAGCTTTGATTGACGGTTCTTTAAACAATAAAACACATCTTTTTTAGGCGAAAAAACGAACAAAATTCCCTTAAATTTGTCATCTATTCATTAAAATCAATCTTAGATTTCCTTACAACTGTAAGACATTTGCAAATCTAATACCTGGCCTTCGTTTCGGTGTTGTCCAAATCTAAAAAATCCATTGTCTAAGCTATGAGGAAAGGAATCATCATTTTATCAAGTCTTTTGTTTTTCTGTTTGTTCTTCTGTCTTAATGTAAATGCCCAAAATGGAATCATACAAGGCAGGGTATTTGATCCCATTAACAATGAAGGCATCCCTTTTGCCAATGTTTTGATTCAGGGCACAACAAGCGGAACGACTACGGATACGGATGGTTTTTATAAAATTGAAAATCTCAAAGCTGGATTGTACAACATCGCTGTCTCTTATATTGGATACAAAACGAGGGTCTATTATGAGGTACAGGTCAGCGATGCAAGGACGGCCAACCTGAATATTGAACTGGAAGAAAACAGCACGGAATTGGAAACAGTTGTGGTCAAGGCCAGTCCTTTCAGCAAAACCGAGGAAAGTCCTGTTTCCTTAAGAAGCATTGGTGTCGATGAAATAAAAAGAAACCCCGGTGGAAATCAGGACATTTCCAAAGCCATACAATCTTTGCCTGGTGTAGCAACAACCTCCAGTTTTCGAAACGATATTTTGATCAGAGGCGGCTCGCCAGCAGAGAACAGTTTCTATATTGATGGAATAGAAGTTCCAGTCATCAATCACTTTGCCACTCAAGGTGCTTCTGGTGGCCCCAATGGAATGATTAATGTCAATTTTGTGAAAGATGTGGATTTCTACTCTGGTGCCTTTCCTGTCAATCGAGGGGGAGCACTCAGCTCCGTTTTTGATTTCAAATATGCAGAAGGCAATCCAGATAAACTGAGAACCACCTTCACACTTGGATCCAGCGATGCCGGTTTCACCTTTGACGGGCCAATCGGAGAAAAAACCAGTTACATTGTTTCTGTTAGACGATCCTACCTTCAATTTTTGTTCAAAGCCATCGGCCTACCCTTTTTGCCAACTTACACCGACTATCAACTAAAATTAAAGCACAAATTTAACGATAAAAACCACCTGACTGTTTTCCAAATTGGGGCATTCGACGATTTCGTTTTAAATCTTGACGCCAATGAAACAGAGTCGCAACAATTTCTGCTTCAGAACATTCCAGTTAACGAACAATGGAATTATACTTTTGGAATAAAATACACCCATTTCGGCAAAAATAATTACACCAATTACGTTGTCAGTCGTTCGATGCTTAGAAACAGCATTTACAAATATGCGAACAACGATGAAAGTGATCCAAACAATTTGCTTTTCGATTTAGATTCAGATGAAGAAGAAAACAAAATAAGAGTGGAGAACATCAGTCGTAAAAATGGTTTCAAGTTTTTATGGGGCGCTAGTTATGAATTTGATCAATACAGCAACAAGACTTTCAGCCAAAGAGCCATCAATGGCGAAGTTGTACCGACAGCCTATGACACCACGCTCAATCTCAATCGATGGGGATTTTTTGGTCAAGTTTCCAAACGGTTTTTACAAGAAAGATTGACGCTCTCTACAGGTATAAGGGCAGATGCTGCAGATTATTCTGAAGATACGCGCAACCTCTTAAAACAACTTTCACCGAGATTTTCAGCTTCCTACATCATCAACGAATCTTTCAATGTCAATTTCAATACTGGAATGTATTATCAATTGCCGCCCTACACCATTCTTGGCTTTGTTCAAGATTCCAGGTTTGTCAACAAAGACAACAACTTGAAATACATGCGCAACATACATTATGTTGGTGGAATAGAGTGGAAAACAAAAAGCAATTCCAGAATTACCCTTGAGGGCTTTTTGAAACAATACGATCAATATCCTTTCTTGACAAATGATTCTATCTCTTTCGCCAATCTGGGTGGTGATTTTGGAATTGTGGGCGATGAACCAGCCAACTCAAGCTCTGAAGGGAGAACATATGGAATGGAATTGTTCCTGCAACAAAAATTATTCAAAGGTTTTTATGGAATATTGTCCTACACTTTGTCTTGGAGCGAGTTCGAAGATAAAAATGGCTTGTACAGGCCAACTTCCTGGGACAGTCGCCACATTCTAAACATCACCGGAGGCTATCGTTTTGGCAAAGGCTGGGAACTGGGCGCGAAATGGAGATACTCAAGTGGCAGTCCATTTACGCCCATCGATGAAGAACTTTCAACAAGTATTCCCATTTTTAATGCCACATCTGGAAGTGCCGTCTTTGACTTTGATCAATTGAACAGCGGCAGAATAAAAGCCATTCATACTTTGGATTTCAGAATAGACAAAAAATTCTTCTTTAAAAAGTGGAATTTGCAAACCTTTATTGATGTTCAGAATGCATATGGTTTCAATGTTGTTTTACCTGATAATTTGTCCGTAGAAAGAAATGAAATGGGCAATCCCATCGAGAACCCTGATAAACCGGGATTTTACATACCGCGATATCTGACCAATGATTCCGGCGGAACGGTTCTGCCAAGTTTGGGAATTATTATTGAACTGTAGAGCCGCATCGAATGCGGCCATGGTGCTTGTAGAGCCGCATCGAATGCGGCCATGGTGATTCTGCTTGGAATGGTTGACGTAAAATCGTTTCCGCCACATTCCATC
>CALBCY010000337.1 GCA_937927195.1 uncultured Chitinophagales bacterium | reverse complement strand
TAAGCGGTGATAACACCAAATTAAGCAGGCATTTCACTAAAGTAAGCTTGTACTCGATTGCTTCTGTTCAGGTATTTAACAAAAAAAAAGCGACCCTCATTGAGGGCCGCTTCATGTCATTTAGTTTTTTTTAGAATTATCTTCTATTAAAACCTCCTCCACCACCTCTATCCTCTCTAGGACGAGCTTCTTTGATAACAACCTGTCTTCCATCGATTTCAGAGTCGTTTAAGGCTTGAATAGCAGCTCTCGCTTCATCATCGTTCGGCATTTCAACAAAGCCAAAACCTTTTGAGCGCTGAGTCTCACGGTCAAAAATGATTTTTACAGAATCTACTGCTCCGAATTCTTCGAAAATACCTAAAATAGTATCTTCTTCAGTACTGTAGTTTAATTTAGCAACAAAAATGTTCATTATAAAAAATTAAAAAGTTAAAAAATGGAATGCCGCAAAATTTGTGTGGGTCTAAAAATGGATCGTGAAATAATTTTGGAGGATTATTCTGAGTTTAGGGCAGAAATGAATTCAGCGGAAAACTGGTGAGCCGTTTAGGACTTAAGCAAAAAAACAAACATTCAAAAAACAAAAATATAAATAAGGCTTTTTAAAGAGCCCCAATATTATAATCAAAATAATAATTGCAATAACTATACCACAAATACTATATAAAGCTAAAGGGTTTTTCCTTCAATGTCCAATATTATGTAGTTTTTCTTCTAAAACTTTTCAATAAAAGACCGGAAATAAGCAAAAAACTCATATATACGGGCTTATGCTTTCCTTTTAAGGATAGATAAAGAAAGTGGAGAAAGGTTTAATTGAATTGAATTTTCTCTGTTATGCAATGGTATTTTTTTACTTTTTATCAGCGAATTTTCTCTACCGCTCCCTCCATAGCATGTTTTATCGCTGTTAAATATTTCATGATAAGTTCCTGATTTTGGTACACCAAGACCGTAATTTTCAAGATAAACAGGCTTAAAATTGATGATGATTAGCAGTTCTGCCTTTTTTCCTTTCCTTAAAAAGACCATTACGCTGTTTTTTACATCAGAACCGTCGATCCATTCAAAGCCCTGTTCTTCAAATTGAAGCTGATGCAGGGCTTTTTCTTTCTGATATAGCTCATTTAGGTCTTTGACCAAATGCTGAATGCCTTGATTCTTCTCTTCTCTCAACAAATGCCAATCAAGGCTCTTTTTAAAATTCCATTCATTCATCTGGCCTATTTCAGCCCCCATAAACAACAACTTACTACCAGGGTGACAAAACATATAAGCGTAAAGTAGTCGCAGATTGGCAAAACGTTCCCATTCATCACCTGGCATACGTCCCAATAAGGAAGATTTTCCATGAACAACCTCATCATGCGATAAGGGAAGCATAAACTTTTCAGAAAAAGTATAAGTCATGCTAAAAGTGATGTCGTTTTGGTGAAATGAGCGATAAATTGGTTCGCGCTTCAAATAATTCAAAGTATCGTGCATCCAGCCCATCATCCATTTCATATCGAAACCTAAGCCGCCCTCATTGACCGATCGAGTGACCCCATCCCAAGCAGTTGATTCTTCGGCTATCAAAAATACCTTGGGAAAGCGTTCTTTGATAACTGAATTGCATTCCTGAAAAAACGCTATCGCCTCCAAATTCTGATTGCCACCATATTTGTTTGAAATCCATTGCCCCTCTTCTCTTGAATAATCAAGGTACAGCATGGATGCAACCGCATCAACCCGCAAACCATCAATGTGGTATTTTTCCAACCAAAAGAGTGCATTGCTGATTAGGAAGTTCTTTACTTCAGGGCGACCCAAATTATAAATGGAAGTTTTCCAATCGGGATGAAACCCCTGTCTTGGATCTTCATGTTCAAATAAATAAGAACCGTCAAATCTATGCAGACCGTGAGCATCCATTGGAAAATTGGAAGGCACCCAGTCCATGATAACACCAATATTTTTCCGATGTAAACAGTCAATCATATACATGAAATCTTCTGGAGTACCGTAGCGACTCGTCGGAGCAAAGTAACCAGTCAGTTGATAGCCCCAAGAACCACCATATGGAAATTCCATTAAAGGCAAGAATTCAACATGGGTAAATCCCATTTCATCCAAATAGCTAGGAAGCTGCTCTCCCATTTCACGATAAGTCATTGGTCGATCGTCGTCTTCTACTACACGACGCCATGAATCGAAATGCATTTCATAAACAGAAATGGCTTCATTCAGCCCTTTTCTGTGTCTATTTTCCATCCAATCATTGTCTTGCCACTGATAGTCTAAATCCCAAACAACAGATGCTGTTGCTGGCGGAGTTTGACAAAATTTGGCAAAGGGATCGGACTTTTCAAGATTGATGTTGTGGAAATCATTTCGGATGGCATATTTGTACAAATCGCCCTTTTTAACTCCTGGAATAAATCCCTCCCAGATCCCAGAACTGTCCCAACGAGGACTGAGCATATTGGCTTTTTTATCCCAATGATTGAATTCGCCAATCACAGAAACCTCACTGGCATTCGGTGCCCAGACTGCAAAAGAAACACCCTCTTTTCCTTCATGCACAGCAAGATGGCTGCCCATTTTATTATAAATTTCATAGGCTTTTCCGCTATTAAATCTATTGGTATCCTGATCTGTCAACAAACTAAGGCCCATAAGCTCACCTTTTACTTCTTCCATGATTTTTTCTTGAAATACTTTTAAGAAAATTGCTAATGTAAATATGCTATTTTTTTCTAGAAAGATTGGATTGTTGGCCTGCAAAAAGGGCAGATTTGTGGTGGTTTGAGTGGAAATTGAGGTGCTTTGTTATTTTGAACAACAGGATCGGCTTGCGCATGGATCGCCAAGAACAAATGAGAAAGCAAAGGAGTGGTGCAAGTGTTTGTTAATTTGAACAACAGGATGGCTGCGGCATAGATCATATAGAACATGCAGATTCTATGTTTTCGACTTAAACTTCGACTTAAATTTCAGCTTAACCTTCGACTTAAACTTCAGCTTAACCTTCAGCTTAACCTTCGACTTAACCTTCAGCTTAAAATCTATTTATCTTTCCCCTTTTTGATGAGCCAGTTCATTCTTCGGAATTTCTTGCGATAGGTTTTACGTTTGTTTGCAAGTTGTTTGTCGCTGCCCAATTCATAGGCAATACCCAAGCTGATTCCAATATAACCAACGGATTGTTTGAGTTCGTCGACTGAATTGATTTGGAAAGTTTCCCCTTCGATTTCAGTGATCTCTTTAAACAATGGACGGGCAAAAAACATTTCTGCTTTCAAATATGCTCTGAAATCTTTTGAGAAATGCCTATTTACTCCAACGAATATATTCATAGCTGGAGTGATTGCTCCATCTCTTCTGAATCTGGTTTCCATATTTTGATTGTTAAACATTCCTGTATAAACAATTTCTGGAGTAACTGCATAGGTAAGGCCGAAGAGAAAACCGAAATCAAACATGAAATTTTTCTCTGGAAGCGACATGTAGGGACCAATGGCAAGTGTGGTACTCAACCATGATTTATTGTCAAAACTACCCACCAGCGAACCATCCGGCAAATGATAATTCACCTTTTGAAGGTAAGCTTGTTCATCTACCTTGTTTTTACTGAAACCGAAAGTATAACCTAAGCCCAAATTTCTGAAGAAAATAAAAGAACCATCCAAACTGGCTTTTAAACCAGCTTTTGCAAAACCAGACTCTTCATAAGGCAATGTGTTCGAAAAGTTTTCCGAAGGAAGGCTCATTCCAATGCTGAAACCAATGTATGATTCCGAAATATCAACAACGCTAGGAGCCAACAAAACACGACCATCTTCATCTACGTCAACATCTAAATCATCTTGAGCAGATAGATTGAGACTGAATCCTAGAATTAGCAGGAATAAAAATAAACTATGTCTGTTTTTTTTTAAATACATTTTGTCGAAAGGGATAATGGTTTAGGCTATTGGCCGTTTGCTTTTGCTTTTGGCTATTGCTATTGGCTTTTTTAATGAAATTTGATTAAAAAGGATTCATCTTTTAAATCCATTTCAGCAAATTGCAATCCAAAAATCGTTTTGCTTTCTGCTGAATTGTTATTCCAAGGGTCAAAGTTTGAAATTGGATTGATAAATTGGAAATCTTCTTTTCCTATGTATTCAATTTTCTGGTCCATTTGACCTGAATCTTCCATTTCATTTCTAACTACACTTAGTGTGCATTCGTTAATTTCACCAAAACCGTGGAAATAAACTTTAAGCCGTTCATAATGAGTACGGTAATTTCCTTCTTTTGCTTCAAAATTAATGGATTTATTCGCAGAATCAAGTGAAATTTGTCTTTTATAAAAGTTAAAGTCGCTTTCTGCCTCGCTCACTCCATCATCTTCGAAGTATTCGAATGTGCTTGTTCCTTGCCCTTTATAGACGTGTAAATTCAATGTTTTCTCTGGTAAATCAGCAGTTGATTGAACCTGAGATTGCATTGGAACGATGCTTCCCCCTTTCACAAATACTGGCAATTCATCCAATGGTGTTTCCATCATTATTTCTTGCGAATGCGCCCAATATCTATCTGTGTACAGCAAATACCAATTTCCCTCTGGTAAGTATAATTTAGAAAGGTGTTGGTAGCTTGGAATGGCACAAACCAAGAAGGCCGGGCCAAAAAAGTACTCATTGTCATAACCGCCTTGGTAGATTTTTTCATCATCTGGATGATTAATTGCCAAGGAGCGGACGATGGGCATGTTCGTTTTAGAGCATTCATAAAAGATGCTATAGATATACGGCAAAAGTTTGTATCTAAGGTTGATGAAATTCCTAGAAATCTCTTCGGTTTCCTCGCCAAATGACCAAGGTTCTGCAGATCGGCTATTGATCATACTGTGGCTTCGGAAGAATGCGGTGAAAGCTCCAATTGAAATCCAACGGGCAAACAATTGAGCACTTGCTTCGCCGACAAATCCTCCTACATCGTAACCAGAAAAAGGCGTTCCAGACAAGCCCAAACTGTTGAGCATTCGAACCCCCAAAAGCATATTGTCGTCATTGGATACATTGTCACCTGTCCAAAGAGTTGCGTAACGTTGGATGCCTGAAAAAGCAGCTCTTGTCAAAACGAAAGGACGCGCAACACCTTGGTATTTTTTAGCAGCCTCAAAGGTTGCTCGGGCCATTTGCATTCCATAAACATTGTGTGCTCTTTTGTGGCTTGATTTATCTCCGTCAAAATCAAACTCTATCAAATCGGGAATTTGTTTTCCCCAAGCGGCTGGCTCATTCATGTCATTCCAAAAGCCGTCCATCCCTTGGTAAATGACTTCCATGAATTTTTGTGCCCACCAATTTCTTGTTTTTTCTTTTGTGAAATCCGGGAAGTGACAACGTCCTGGCCAAACAGAAGCAATGTAATTTTGCCCATCGGGATATTTCACGAAAACATCCTCTTTTATTCCATCATCATAAATAGAATAGCCTTCTTCGACTTTTATACCTGGATCAAAAATTGCAACTGACCGAATGTCCATATCTCGCAACTTTCCAAGCATTTCTTTAGGATTTGGAAACCTTTCTTTGTCCCAAGTAAAGACCTTGTATTGATCCATGTAATGGATGTCGAAATAAACAACATCAAGTGGAATTTTTCGATCACGGAAAGACTTCGCAATTTGAAGCACCTCCGATTCCGGATAATAACTGTAACGACATTGTTGAAAACCAATCGACCATTTGGGTGGCAAAGGCATTTTACCCGTAAGATCAGAATAAGCGTTTAAAATCTCAGCAATTGTATCCCCTTGAATGAAATAATAATCGAGCGGTCCGTCCTCCACTGTAAAGGAAGAAAACCGTTCATTGGCAGCTCCAAAATTAAAATGTGATTTGTGGCTGTTGTCTAGAAAAATTCCATAATAACAACCTTCATTTATACCTATATAGAAAGGAATGCTTGCATATAAAGGATCAGACTCGTTCCCATAACCGAAGCTATCCGTATTCCAGTTTGTATAGGCCTGTCCTCTTCTATTAAGGCCAAATGCTTTTTCACCCAGGCCTAGAAATTTTTCATTTGCCTGGAGGGTTCTATAGGAGGTAAATTCCTGTCCTTGACAAGCATGACCAAAAGAAGGCTCGTCCTGATTGATCAGTTGTCCATTGGTTTTGTAAAATGAAAAGCGCAATGGATTTTTATCGATGTGCAAAACCAATTTCTTGGTAGAAAGTCGAAGCGTTTCTTGCTGGAGATCAATTTCAACAAATGTATTTTTAGGCTTGCCACAGACAGCATAGGAAAATTCTTTTTTCCGCTGACCATTTTTGTAGACGTGAATTCTGAATACATTTTCGTCATAAGCAGTCAGCTCTGTGGTAAAATGCTCTGCTTTAAGAAAAAAACAATCGTTTTCTTCTCTGAAATGTTCGAGTACTCCAATTGATTGAAACAGGGAATTTTTCATATAACAAAGGTAATTAAGTCTAAGTTGAAGTGGAAGCCGATTTGAAATTATTAAGCATTGATTGAATAATTATTGAATCAATTACATGGTTAAGGCCTATTTAAGGCTTAGGAATAAAGCTTATGAGGTGCAAGCAGTACGTCTTGAACCAACAGCGTCAAGCAGCGTCAACAGGGATGAAGATTGTAACAAATGCCATTATCCTTTGGTGATAAATCAAAGGGAAGCATTGGAAGAAGCAGTTGAGGCCTTATGGCTCAAGTTTTTTACTACGAATTCAAAAGATGGTATTCTACAAGATTGTGGATTGGTTGTTTTATGATTCGACCAATTTTAAAACCAAAATGATCTGCCACAAACTGTAGATCGTCTTGGAAATAGTAGGCAACTGAACCGATGAAATTAACGGGTACTTCCTTGTAATTTTCATAACCAGTGATGTGAATATCTGCAAATTCTTTTAGGCCTGTTCTTATGAAATCTTTGACCCAACGTTCTTCTTTAAATTCAGAGAGGGATTTCATGAAAGAAGCCATGTATACATTTTCATGTCCTTGAACATAGACATTATCGAAAATAATTTCTTTACTGAGGCCGTATTCATTCTTAAGTTTGTCCATCAAGTAATCAGGCAGTCTTCTGTAGAGGAATCCTCTTAAAATTTTCTTTCCAAAATAAGCTCCGCTTCCTTCATCTCCTAATTTATGACCAAGAGCGGGAACGTCTTCAAAAACTTTTCCATCTTTGAAGTAGCAAGAATTGGAACCAGTACCTAAAATGCAAGCAATCCCTTCCTCGCCCATACAAGCTGCAAGAGCTGCGCCTGTCAAATCGTGGTCCACTAATATATCTGCTTTGTTGAAAATCGCTTGAAGAGCCGTTTTGATGTGTTCTTTCCTATCCTCACTTGAACAGCCAGTTCCGTAGTAAAAGATTTTATCAACTTCAGTTGCTTGAGCATTGAGGTCTGCTTCTTTTCTTATTTCATCTGCAATAAAATCCTTGCTGTGAAAAAATGGGCTGAATCCCATTGTACTCACTTTAGGCAATTCTTCTTCATTGCCATTGTGGCCATTTTTTGCAAATTTCCAATCGCATTTTGTTGCACCGCTGTCTGCTACAAGTATCATAAATTTTTTTCTTAAGTCTTTAAAATATTGTTACTAAATATTTTTATATCGATAAAATACTGTCTACTCTTAGTAATTCTTCATCGACTTCTCTTTCTCCGTTAATAGCCGTCATTAAAGGCGTGAATCTAGCCTTGCGATTGATCAATCCAACCATGACATCCTTTTCGCCTTTCATCAATCCTTCCACGGCCAAAACTCCCAATCTGCAAGCGAGTATTCGATCGAAGCAAGTTGGAGAGCCTCCTCTTTGCAAATGGCCAAGAATGGTAACTTTTGTATCAAATGCATTGTTGTTCCTTTCATTCAATTGGGCGGCAACCTCAACTGCGCTGCATGCTCCTTCAGCAACAATGACAATACTGGAAGTCTTCTTATTGGCTGCTCCGTATTCCAAAACCTGTTCTAGCTTTTCAATAGAGAATGGTCTTTCAGGAACCAAAATTGCTTCAGCCCCAATAGAGATAGCAGACCTCAAGGCGATAAATCCTTTGTCTCTGCCCATTACTTCGATAAAAAACAATCGGTTGTGAGAGGAAGCTGTGTCTTTGATTCTGTCAATCGCTTCAACTGCTGTATTGGTTGCAGTATCATACCCTAAGGTATAATCACTTCCGACCAAATCGTTGTCAATGGTCGCAGGAATTCCCAACACTGGGAAATCATACTTGTTTCCAAATACATGTGCTCCTGTAAATGATCCATCTCCACCGATTACAATCAAAGCATCAATGTCATTATCAATCAGGTTTTTATGGGCCATGTCCATCCCTTCCTTAGTCTTAAACTCTTCGGATCTTGCTGAACGAAGTATGGTTCCTCCTTTATTAATAATACCACTTACGTCTCTAGATGATAATTCTTTAAAGTATTCTCCACCAGTGATGAGTCCTTTATAACCTTCGTAAACCCCTATGATTTTATGTTTATAGAAAATAGATGATCTAACAACAGATCTTATTGCAGCATTCATTCCAGGAGCATCTCCTCCTGAAGTTAAAACAGCAATTTTACTAATAGTGGCTTTCATATAATTTTTCTTTTACTCAATTTCCAACAACTTTGAAATGAAATCATAACAAAAAGGTCTAAAATCACAAACAGTTAATGATATTTTAATTTCATAATAACGATTGTATTAGAGCATTTCAAGTAAACTGAGTCTTCAATGTGTACATTTAACACTTTGTAAAGGTAATTAAACAAAATTTATTTCGATAGTCTTAAGCAAAAGATAATCGTGAAGTACGCTAATTGTATTATAAACGTTAAAATTATTGGCTAGTTCCGCCTTTGCATTGCCTTTTTGCTGAAATTTCCAGATATTTTGACTTTGGAGCCACAATGTCTAAGGTTTGGCAAAAAACACTAACTTTGCAGAACCTGTATTGATTTGGTGGAATAATTCAAGTATTATCCTCCTTTGGGTTAAAAAAGCCAAATTGATTTTAGGTAATGTTCAGCTAAGCAAAACTTTTCTAATGAAACACTTTATTCTAAGTACATTATTTTTTGTGGTTTTAGGGTCCTTCAACTTGGTCGGTCAACCTGGTAACAGTGAATTTGAATCCTATGATGAACCTGTAGAGGAAGTTAAAGAAAAAAAGAAGAAAAAAAAGAAGATTAAACTTCCTAAAATCGCAGAACCGAAGCAAGAGAAGCCCGAAAAGAAGGTTAAAGAAAAGACTAAAAAAGATAAGTCTAAGGGACTTTTTTCCAACAATGGCAAAGAAGGTGTTTCCAATAATTCAGAATCTGCCAGCTCCTCCAATGATGAGGTTATCAGTTTGGACATTGACGATTTGTTTGAATCTGATTTAGATACGGTTTTTGTAAATGCTCCGAAAAAAATAGTCTCCTTTAAAGATCAGCAAACAATGGACTATTTGTATGGGCAGGCCCTGCAAAGGATTACCTTAAAAGATTACGAATCTGCCATTAAATTTTTGACTAAAAGTCTCAAAATTGATCCTAGCAATAAAGAATTATTGCAGTTAAGGGGCAATGCTTACACCGAACACAAGCGGTTTGGGAAAGCAAAAAAAGATTTCAAGAAAGTCATAAAAATAGATCCTAAAGATCCTATTGTCAATTACAATTATGCTGGCGTTTTGAGTAAAATGGGCAAGTTCAAAGAAGCCATTAAATATTTCACCAATGCCATCCATGCAGATCCTAACTACATTTTAGCCTTACAAGGGAGAGGAGCAGCCCGCTCCATGGAAAGACAATACAATTTAGCGATAGATGATTACAATAGAGTTATTGATTTGAACTCTTTTTTCACACCTGCTTATAAAGGCAGAGGAATTGCTAAAAGTTTGATGGGATTGTATGATGAAGCTATAATGGATTTCTCTCAAACCATTGATTTGGTTCCTACAGATGGATTTGCACATTATTACCGTGGACTTTCTTTCCTCAAACTTGGCGATAATTCTGGTGCCTGCACGGATTTTGACCGAGCCTACAAATTGGGGGTTTATGAAGCTTCTATGGAAATAAGAAAAGCTTGTAATTCGAATCAATTTTACGAGTTGGAAGGAAATTGAGAGGAGGAAGAGGGGTACGCTTCGCTATTGGTACGCTGCGCTGTTGGTACGCTTGCCTTCGGCATTGCTATTAGTATCGAGGCGTCGAACCGTCCCGCCTTCGGCATTGCTGTTGGTACAGCTGTATTAGCATTCCGCTAATTTTGCTTGTTGGAATTTTATGCCTTTTCTAATCCCTACTTATCAATTGAGATCCACCATTTATTATAAAATAGAAATCTAATTGCCAAAGTTGAACGAAAGGGACGCTTCGCTGTTTGATCGCTTCGCTATTGGTACGCTTGCCTTCGGCATTGCTATTAGTATCGAGGCGTCGAACCGTCCCGCCTTCGGCATTGCTGTTGGTACAGCTGTATTAGCATTCCGCTAATTTTGCTTGTTGGAATTTTATGCCTTTT
>CALBCY010000336.1 GCA_937927195.1 uncultured Chitinophagales bacterium | reverse complement strand
AAAACGATATATCTGTAACGTCAAATGACTGAGCAAATGAACAACCATTTGAAGCACAGATTTGTGCTGTAATCTCAATTTGTGACAATTGGAATAGACAACAGAATGTTAACACAAATCCCAATAAACTTTGGGATAACTTAATTTTTTGGGTAATTTTTTTCATTTCGGATTTGATTAAAGTTGGTAATTGATTTTATTGGATTAAATAAACATTGGGGGAAGGATAATTAACGAATAAAAACAGAGAGCAAATTCAAATTGTACTCATAAAAATATGGATTTGTTTAATTACATACGCTGTTTTGGGCGCCATGGGTATACAAAAAAAGTATGACCCCATTGCAATTGTTGTGCTTTAAATCGATGTCGATAATTGTTAAGTTGATTAATAATTTTGGGTGAAAAATTCTTAATTTTTTTTCAAAAATCTATAAAAAAATATTTTTTGAGTCTTTGTTTATATTTTATTTGAGCTATAAAGCCATTAAATAAACAAAACAAGTCTTATTGTCATTTACACACTAAGTTTACAAAAAATTATAAAATTTAGCAAATAAAATACACGTTGTCATAGCTTTAAATAAGCATCTATTAAAACTGGATGCTTCAAAAACTATATTTAGACATGAAGTGATCAAAACAATCGAATAAAATAGATTTCTATTAATCGATTCAGGTATTGGCTTAAATAAAGATTAGTTCTCATAATAAGCCAAATCTTTTTTGAGTTTTGTTATATTGTATTTTTATGCTGAAAGGAAGTCATTATTGCCTTGATTTTTTCAATTGACCATCCAAAGCCTTATTTTAAATTTAATCAATATGAACCCTGTCAATCGATTTTTGCATTTCATTTTGTGCTTCGTTCTAATCAGTTTTGCCTTCTCCTATTCATCGATCGCTCAAACTTATGTCAGTGATGGGGATGACCTGCAGGACGCTGCAAATGCGGCGGCTCCTGGTGATGTTATTGTAGTAACAAATGGAACCTACAATGATTTTGAATCTAGTTTCACTGGAATTGGGACAGCAGAGAATCCAATTGTTATCAAGGCAGAAACCATTGGTGGAGTGACGCTTACTGGTGATTCTCACTTTGTCTTCAAAAAAGCCGCTTACATCGTTTTGGAAGGTTTCGTATTCGATGCAGAAGGAGACGATACCTTGGTTAAATTAGAAGGTTCTAACAACATCCGAATTACGAGAAATGTATTTGAATTGGAAACCACTGAATCGATAAAATGGGTATACATTGGTGGGGTTTGGGACGATCATACTTTCCAATTTGAAAGTCATCACAACCGTGTCGATCACAATGTATTTCAAAACAAAAATACACCTGGTCACTACATTACTATTGATGGAACGAATGATGGCGATGAAGAATTTCGCCAATCACAATATGATCGCATTGATCACAATTATTTCAGGAACAATTCACCTCGTGCTGCGAATGAACAGGAATCCATCCGCATTGGTTGGAGTGAAATGTCAACCTCAAGCGGATTCACAACTGTAGAGTTTAATTTGTTTGAAGACTGTGATGGTGACCCTGAAATAGTATCTGTAAAATCTTGTGACAACACCATTCGACACAATACATTTAAAGCTTGTTACGGAACTTTGTCCCTTAGACATGGCAATCGAAATAGGGTAGAAGGCAATTATTTCTTCGGCGATGAAAAACCAAATGGAACTTTCACCAATTCTGACGGATCAACATCAACGCTTTATACCGGCGGAATTAGAATATACGGAACAGACCACATTATTGTCAACAACTATTTTGAAGGCTTGACAGGAACAAAATGGGATGCACCGATTACCTTAACTCAGGGCGATGCAATAGATGGAAGTAGTACCAACTATAGCAAGCATTTCAGAGCCGAAAGAGTAACAATAGCATACAATACATTGGTCAATAACAGCCATGGAATAGAAATAGGTTTTGACAACAATGGAAATTACAGCAAAGGTTTAAAAGACATTACAATTGCAAACAACCTCGTTACTGGTTCAGAAAATAGTTTGATAGCTTACAAAGATGGAAATGAACAAAACGGAGAAATAAATTGGTCCAATAATATATTTTATCCAACAGGAAGCGCAAACTTGAGCAACAATAATTCATCTTTTCTGTCCAGTGAAATAAATGAAATTGATCCATTGTTGATTTATGATGGTGTGGTTTGGAAGTCAACTACGGACTCCCCAAGCATGCCTCATGAAATTACTGGATTGGAAGTAGATCAAGACTTGGAAGGACAAGCAAGACCAAACACAAGTACTGTGGGTTCAGATCATTTCAGTACAGAAGCTGTTCTTTATGCTCCTTTGACCATTGCCGATGTTGGTCCTGGCTCATCTTTTGTCATTACATCCAATACGAACCTTGCTTCTGATCAGTTCTCAATTGAAATTTACCCAGTACCAAGTTCGGCGTTTTTGAGATTGGAAAAGCTTCCCTTAGAAATGAAAAATATTCAGATTTTTACCATCTCAGGAGAAAAAGTTTGGGAACAATCTTTAAACAATGACTCCAGTGTAGAGTTGGAAATAAACGATCTTCCCAATGGCTATTATGTCATACAAGTCTCAGGTGAAACTAGAAAATTCTCTCAGAAAATTTTGATTGAAAAGTAATGGCAAAACCATGCAGACCAGCAAATCATGGGTGCCGGTTCTGTCCAATCAAACAAATAGTTCGATATTTAAGCCAAAAAGATGAGTCGCAAGAATTGGAGCTCCGAAAAAATATTTGATCGTCTATTGAATAATAAAACGCAAAAAACCTATTGGGATAATATTTCTGAATTAAGAAAGAGACCCAGTCAAAGTGTTTTTGAAAAAGCTTTTTCATTGGCAAAATCTAATATAGACAAAGAAAAAATTATCGGATTGAATGTCCTTCAACAATTGGGATTTGATCCAAGATATAATAAAAAACAGATGCTAGATTTACACTTTGAATTGCTTGATCAAAAACAGTCAAACAAAGTGTTGGTTGCTATTTTCAGTGGAATTGGTCACAACAATGATGAACTCAGCGAAAGACAAATTTTAAAATTAACTTCCTTTAAAAATATTCAAGATGGAGCCGTTAAATTTGCGATGGTTTCCGCATTTACAGGATTGGAACATTCCAAAGCTATAAATACACTGATTGAATTCTCTAAAGTTGATGATCCAGGCATTAGAAATTGGTCAACATTCGGAATAGGAACACAAATACAATCGGATTCTGAAGCTATTAGAAATGCCTTGTGGGACAGAGTGGACGATTCAGATTTTGAAACTAAAAATGAAGCCATTTTCGGATTGGCAAAGAGAAAAGATAAACGAGTTAAATCTGTTATATTAAAGGAACTAGAAACTGGTGAATTTGGTACTTTGTTATTAGAAGCCATTGTTGAATTAATGGACACAGATTTTTTACCACTGTTAAAGCTTAATTACGAAGCTTCCAAGACAGAAGAGGACCTATCAGAATTTTGGATAGCCTTACTGAAAGAGACCATAGAAAAACTAGAAAAACTAGCATGATTAAACAAAGTAACTCCTTCTCCAAAAGAGCAGGCTGTTCTGATAAAATCCCTCAATCAGCATATTTTGCGACAACTAAATCGCCCCAATCAGCAATTGCTTTAATCAACGGCACCAATGTAGAACCAAATTCAGTTAATGAATATTCCACTTTTAAGGGGGGCTTTTTAGTATAAACTTTTCGATTGATTATTCCGTCCAGCTCCAATGCCTTCAGCTGCAAACTCAAAGTTCGCTCAGTCACAGTAGGCATTTTTTTTCTCAATTCGTTGTAACGATGAGTTTCATCTTTTAAATGAAAAAGAATGACCGATTTCCATTTTCCACCTATGATTCCCATCGTCAAACTAGCACAACATGGGTACTCTTTACCTTTGAATTTATGCATATCAATTTCTGTATCAAAATGTTCTTTACTTTCCTTTGCAAAGATAAAATACAATACTTAGTTTTACAACTATATATATTATAGTAAACAATTGATTTCATCTGGCTATTGCGGTGATTGATAATATTATGAAATTAAAGGATAAGATCATCATTGACTTTGAAGAATTTTTCTCAACTGGAAGATTTGACTTTTTAAAACTCGGAAAAACAAAAGAATGGGTCATAAACAATTTTCCAGATCCCGATGGTTTCGATGAATATCCCCAAATATACAAAGATGATATTTGGAGGTATGGAAACATAGAATTACACTTTCACAAAGAAAAACTGTTTCTGATTTTTTCAGATTACATTCATGATTTGAAAGGTGGAGAGGCATTGCAACTAAACAAGTGGTTTCTTCAAAATACCGACAGATTAAAACTATCCGATGTTATTTCTGAATTAAATGGCAAACAAATTGATTTTCAAAAAATCACAAACAAAACAGTGAATGGTTTTCTGAATCTTGTGTTAAAAAGTGGTGTCAGTTTGGGGTTTTACTTAGAAGGGTATCCCGATGAAACCATTGATGATTTTGATGAAAGATGCAAATTGACAAATCAAGATGAGTATGAACTGGGTTCTTTTAGTCTGATGCAAAAATAATAATCAGACATTCATTGATGTAAAATAAGAAAATTGAAAAAATGACTATTATTGAAACAATCAAATATAGAATTTACAATAAACGAAAATTGAATTTTACTATGAAAAATAGCCTCCTTTTAGCTGCCTTCTTCGCATTTGCTACAAATCTCAATGCTCAAGTGGGGGAAGCTTTCCAAAAAATGTTTGAACAATGTGATAATGACAGTCTATTTCTTGAGGAAAATGGTGTAAATAATTATGAGATTTTAACCATGACAGAATCTGAAAAGGACAATTCATCGAATTTTGCTGATATGCTTTTATTTTCTTCCGAAGAAAATTCCGTCATTGGTCCTTATGCTGAGGGAGCTTCAGAAGTTTGGTATAAAATACAAAAGATTCATAAAAGTAAGGAATATGGTTTTATGGATATATTATTGAAACCAAAGAATAAAAAAAGTACAAATGCTATTTTTGATAAAATTTCTGGAAAGGAATCCAGCGAATTGGCTATCTATGATATTTGTACGAAGTACCAGGAATTTATCGAAATATGCGAATACAAACAGTTGAAGGATTCCGATATTTCGGCTGTACTTGAAATGGGATTCAAAAGTTATAAAAACGAATGGTTTTTAATCGAAAAAAAAGAAGAGAAGCGTGTGTTTAAGTTGCTGACAATTGAAGAAAACCCAAAGGCTTCTATTGATTATTTGAAGCTGATTCGAAAACCCAAATTTACCATTGATTTTCCTGTTGAACCGGTACGAAGTTATGAGCGTTTGCCGTTTCCTGAACTAGGTTCTGTTCCAATGGAAATAGTTGCCGCCAAAGATTCCTCAGGAAGTCTTAATGTAATGTCTTTTGAGCTTTCTAATCTCAAAGAGCTCTCGGCTTATTCTGATATTGAAAGGGGCCAGCTATTAGAAGGATTGATGAGTTTTTTGATATCTGACATTGGCTTTAAGGGAATTGAATTCGATGAAATGGATTCAGAAAATCAGGTTGTAAGGCGCTTTTCAAATTATATTGAAAAACACAAATTCATCATGAAAGGTCATTTTGTAGATACCAATATTTATCTGATTGTTAGTATTTCTGAGAATGAAAAAGGAGAAGAATTGGTTGATTCTTTTAAGTTGAATTAACATTACTTGTCCAGCTTTTCAAACGGCTGTTTTATATAAAAACCTCCTTAGTCATTTCGACTTCATTTAGAAGCCTTTATTATTGCGCTTCTCTTTGAACCAAAAAATCCAATTCTCTGTTAACCAATTAATGGAAAATATGGAAGAAAAAATTGATTGGTTTGAAAAGGCCAGTCAACATCAAGATGATGAAAATAATGTCCAAGCTTTGTTTGCTATAGAAAAGTATTTAGAACAAAACCCCAAAAGGGCTTCTGCTAAATTGCTCAAAGTTAGTATTTGTAGAGACTTGTCCAATTATGAATTGTGTTTTCAGGTTTTGAATGAAATTAAATCTAGAAATATAAAAGACTTGGTGTTTTTGAAATTATATCACATTGAATCAGGTAGAGTTTATGAATCAATAGGGAATTTTCAAAAAGCCATAAATTGTTATGATAAAGCTATAGAAATTTCACCCAATGAAACACTTCCTTATATCTTTAAAGGGGACTGTTTGGCCAATAATGGCAAGCGTGAATTGGCAAGATTTGAGTTTTTAAAAGCAACAAAATTGCCCGGAGATTCAGAAGAAGCCTTTTTGAATTTAGCATTAATATGTAGGGCAGAATCAAAATATTTAGAAGCCAAGATTTATTGCGAGAAAGCGCTCGAAATAGATCCAGATTACAAGTCTGCTATTCATTGTTATAAAGATATTTTAGAGGCCATTAGAATAAAAGAAAGTCTTTAAGAAAAATTTGAATGATGAAACAAGACCATTACAATCCCTTCCGTTGGAACATCCAAAAAAGAAATGCATTAGGCAACTTAACTCAGGGCATTGAGACAGATTTAAGTGCTGAGTTTATTACTGAGTTGATTCAATCTAGTGCGAGAATACTGGCTTTCTCAAATGAATCGAAAATCTATTTTGTGGGTAGATCACCTGAGAACTATTTTGATTTTCTGAATGGAATCTTTAACGATGTCAATGAAATAAAAAACAGAATAAATTTATTTCAATTTTCAGGAAGATACTATGAATTACGAGCGCTTAAATTAGAGCGTATAGAAGGACTCAATTCATTGAAGCAATACATGGATACAATTGGTTTGTCTCCTGAAAAAATATTATGCAGAAAAATAAAAACAACCTTTGTGGACATTGTCTTTGAAGGAAATACTTTTGAAGTCTTGTTTAAAATATTGGAAGATTGGACCAATGAGTTGAAACTAAACTGGACAGAATTAAAGAAGAAAATACACATTGTAGGAATTACTATAAAAACCCACAATAGTCCCAATACTTGGCGATGGCAGCAAAATGTAAATTGGATAGATTTAATCGATCAATCAAACATAAAAAATGTTTCCGTCTCTGATGCTTTTTGGTGTTACATAGGAAATACACAAAACAAAACAACAGATTCATTTAGCCCAAAGAGATGGAACGATCCCAAAATTGAAAGTCCTGTAAGGACCAGATCTAGAAAAGAAGGGCTTGCGATTGCTTTGCAACTTTTCAATCTAGGGCTAACAAAAGAAATGAAGGGGCGACTTAAAAAAGAACTGGCCAAACAAAAAGAAGTGGAACACAAATGGTTTAGGAAATACCTGAAGATAGTACATTGACATTGAAGGGCCAACCAAAGAATGTCCAGCAAGTATTGCAGTTTCATTTTAAGCAATGCTTTACATGACAAATCCAATTCCAATACGCGTCCAATACACGAATACATTTGATAAAATCCGTAACTTGTGAAGGATACTGGCTGAATACAATTCAGTGGAAAGAAGCGTTTTTTAAGAAACCAATAAAAAGGCTTTAGAAAAACACCAAAGGATTGCCAGGCCTTATGTTAAATAGACTTATAATTCACATCAGATGTACGATAAAAATAGCAGGATTTTTTTTGAAGACAATCCTTATCCAATGGGACATAAACTGAAGGCGTTTCAATGGATAGCAGAACTTAAACCAGATTTGGGAATATGGTTTCATTTGCATTTAGAAACAGAGAACTATTATGCAGAGGATGACACCAACGATCCGGAAGACATGGAATATGAATCTGATTGGAAGGCGAAGGTCGCATGGGGAAACTTTCACAGCTGCAGAATTTCATCAAGTTATTGGCATGATGGAGGTTTTTTAGGCGCCTCGGAAAGTAAAAAGTTTGACTTTTCTAGTTCTGAAGAAAAGGCCTTTCACCTTGATAAGTTGCCAAGGCCAGATGATTTTGATTATGACAACGATATGGTATTTGGAATATACCTATTGGGGCATGATGATTGTGCAAATCATAAAATAAATTTCAAGAAACAGATTGGCAAAAACTTTACCATTAACTGGAATGGTGAAATCGCTTTAGCCTATATGGGAGACTATGAATTTAAGTATAAATTTCACACTGAAATAAAAGAGGTTAAAATGGATGGCATAATTTGCCCAGCCAATCTTTCTGACGATCAAATTTCTTCCTATCTCTCAAAGTATTCAATCGGTTTTGAGGACATCAAAATTATCAAAGAGGAGCTTAAAGAATAAGTAGCTTTCCGGCCAGCCATCCATATTTGTATTCATGGATGGCTGGTCTTTTTTTATTCCATATTCAAAGTTTTCGAAAGACTATAAAAAAGGGTAAATCATTTGTTGTAAGGTGAAATTATGAAATTAACGGAATTACTAGCCATTCGCCTCAAGGAAGTTTTCACGGAGGGGAAATGGGTAACGGGAACAAACTTTAAAGAGCAAATTTGCAACTTGGATTGGAAAGAAGCGATGCATAAGATTGACAACTTGAATTCCATCGCTGACTTGACCTTTCATATTAATTATTACATCGCAGGAGTATCGAAAGTTTTAGAAGGCGGCCCACTTGAAATTAGGGACAAATTCAGTTTTGACTATCCTCCAATTAAATCTGAAAAAGATTGGAAAGACTTGGTCAATAAATTTTGCGCCGATGCGGAGAGGTTTATCAAGTTGGTCGAAAATATGGAAGAAAAGAGATTATCTGAAGATTTTGTTGATGAAAAATACGGAACTTATCACCGCAACCTTGACCTAATGATCGAACACAGCTACTACCATCTCGGTCAAATCATCTTGATAAAAAAAATGCTTAGTACATCATTTCATGCTTGACCAGATTGGGCTGGGAAACCAGGTCTTACGTCCCATCCGCCACAGGCCACCTGCATTCCCATCCGCCACACCCCAACTGTCATTCCGACGAAGGAGGAATCTTTAAATGAGCCTCAAGACCCCCTCATTAACAATAAGCTATTTGCATGCGACCAACACACGTTCCATCTTCATTCCCATCCGCCACGTCCCATCCGCCACAAACCACCTGCATTCCCATCCCCATTCCACTCAGCCGCTCCATTCTTTCTCGCCCAAAATTGACCTACTTTGGGATAAAATGCTTTTATTGTCAACCAAAAAATCATTGCAAGTGTTTTACTTGCAATTCATCAAGTAGTCGATCATTCGATGAAACAGCAAAATGGAAGAGAACAAACTCATAAAGAACAGAATTTCAAAATCATGGGAATTGGATAAAATTCACATCTCTCACAATGTGATCGAATATGCATCGAAAGGAAAGCAGCTCTCTAAGAATGACAGCGAATATGTAAGGTTGCATTTTGGATTACAAGGGACTTACGATTTTACCTTTGCTCAATTAAACAGTTCTTATTCTTTATCCGGACATCACAATAACATCATGTATTCTGATGGACTAGAAATTGAAGTAAGCAATAAAAGCGATCGTATTGAAACTTTCGGAATAAATTTCACGACAGAATCTTTTATTGAAATCGGTCAAAATGGGAATGAAACATTGAAGCGTTTTACAGACAAAGTTGTTAATAAAAAGAATGCCATCTTTTCAAAAAATTGGCGGACCAATGATTTCAAAATACAGCAGGTGATTAATGAAATTATCAACTGTACTTATAAAGATGAATTGAAAAATTTGTTTCTGCTGTCAAAGAGTATTGAGTTGTTAGTGGTGCAAGCTGACTTGTATGAAAAACAATCTGAAGAACAATTTGCCAATCAATTTATTAGATCGGAAAAAGATAAAAGAAAACTCATTGAAGCCAAAGAGTTATTATCATCAAGAATTGACAATCCTCCAACCATCATCGAGTTGTCAAAGTTAACTGGTATTAATGAATACAAATTAAAGAAAGGATTCAAGGAACTGTTTGGTACCACAGTTTTCGGATACATTCACAATAGCAGAATGAGTTTAGCAAAACGCCTTTTATTGGGAACAGATAAATCCGCCAAAGAGATTGCTTATCAAACAGGATATAGTTCTCCTCAGCATTTTTCCAACGCATTTAAAAAGAAATTCGGATTTACTCCCAATAGTGTTAGAAATAATCCCGATTCTGCAATGGATCAACTGGATTAAATTTCAACTTTGATTCTTAGTTTTACAAAAGTATTTTGTCAAAAAAATCTAAAGAAATGATAATCAAAGAAGACGTTTTATTTAAGGCTGACATTGAACAAGTCTGGAATCTGCTAATCAATCCAGAAATGACCAAGCAATACATGTTTGGCTGTGAAGTATTATCAGATTGGAAAGTAGGGAGTCCTGTTTATTGGAAAGGAAAAACGGAAGATGGTGAAGAAATTGTTTACGTAAAAGGAACCGTGCTAGAATTTGAAGAAGGTAAAAAAGTTAGCTCGACTACTTTTGACCCAAATTCCGGAATGAAGGATGTTCCTGAAAATTACGTGGTTTTGACTTATGACTTAAAGGAAGAAAAAGAAGGGACGCTTTTACGGATTACACAAGGTGATTTTTCACGGGCAGAGGAGGGTGAAAAGAGATACCTTGAATCCAAAAGTGGTTGGAAAGAAATGGTTATTCCAATTATGAAAAAACTGTTAAATGAATGAAATAAAGAAAAGCTATTTTAACAACTTAGAACCGAAAAGTTGGTTTTTATTGGATGGATTGGGTGCTTTACTGTCTGTCTTTTTGTTAGGAGTGGTGTTGGTGAAATTGGAAAGCATTGTTGGAATGCCTAAGCATACTTTGTACTTTTTGGCTGGGATTCCCTGTGTTTTCGCATTGTATGATTTGGTTTGCTACAAACTAGCTGATAAAAATTGGCGAACACTTTTGAGAATTATCGCAATTGGAAATCTTGTCTACTGTTTCATTTCCATTGGTCTATTGATTCGCCATTTCCATTTGTTAACAAATTTAGGTTTGATTTATTTTATACTAGAAATCCTCGTCTTGATCATTCTAGTATACTTGGAACTTAAATATGCTTCGAGTCACAACAAGGAAAATGATTAGGTCTTTCCTTCCAAGCCCTATTTAGGAGTACACCTAAAGTCAATGTCGCTGTAAATGCCAAAGGCTAATAGCCAAAGGTCATAGGCTTTAAACCAAGACAAGGTTTTTTCTGAAATATTCACAAACCATTCAACAATTGTCTTAATTTGCAGAAAATAATTCCAATACCACAAAGTGAACATAAAAATCATACTAGTTGGCCTCAGCATGTTTTTCTGTTGTGGACTTTCACAAACAGAAAGGAACAATTCAAAAGAAAAAAAATCCAATGTTTTTAAAATAGTAGAAGCTTTTCAAAGCGATTCAAATTATGATTTCACAAAACCTTCTGAATTTTTTATCCTTGAAAAAAAGCTAGGTGAAATTTCAAGTTTGGCTTACGATCCCGAAGAAAATGTATTCATTACCAATAATGATGAAAGCGGATCTTTTTACTTTTTAGATGCTAAAAACTTTGAGATAATTTCTGAAGTTGATTTTGGTTGGAATGGTGATTATGAATCCATTGAAAAGGTAGGCAACGATGTTTTTATTTGTAAAAGTGATGGGGGTTTGTACGTCTACAATATGATCACAAAGAAGGCTCGAAAACAAATTACACATTTAAGTTCAAAAAATGATGTGGAGGGATTGTGCTATGATAAAAGAACCAATTCTTTGCTATTGGCTTGTAAAGGCGAAGCATTGAATGTTTCAAAAGATAAAAGAGAAGAAAAGAAAAGTATTTACAAATTTAATTTAGAAGCAAAGAAATTAAATCCGAAACCACATTTTACCATAAAGGACAGTGAACTCAAAGACTACATTTCCTCCGCTTACAAAGAAGAGTCTAAGTCTAAAATCAAGGCTTTGAAAAAGAAAGCAATAGATTTTGCTCCTTCAGGAATAGCCATCCATCCAGAATCAGGAGATTATTACCTCATTTCAGCCATTCATTCATTGTTATTGATAATCAATCAAGAAAAGGATCTAATAGACATTGTCTTTTTAAATAAAAATACCATGCCTCAACCGGAAGGCATTACTTTCGACAAAGAGAAAAATTTATACATCAGCACAGAAGGCCATGGTTCTTTGGCTAAAATTTTTAAATTCAATTCTTTAAATTGATTGGAAATTTGTCCCTTCGGGATTATGAGTTAAAAAATATTAAGGACAAAGATCTAACAATGCTTTTTATTAAATTGCTTGTATGAAATGGATTCATCATCAACTCATAGTCTTAGTTCTAATAAGCTTGTCTTTCTCAAAAGTAGCAGTTTCACAAGACAGCTTGGCCTTTGATATCAGCTGTGAAATAAACAAAACATTTCCCATTCTTTCGATTTCTAAAGCACAATTGGAAAAAGCGAAAACTATAGTTGATCTCAATCAATATTACGAAAGATCTTGGGTGAAAGAATACATTTCAGTTGAAATTTCAACAACTCAAGATGGTAAAAGTAAAAAGGCTCAAAGCAAAGACAACAGGCTTACGAAAGAACAAAAAGACAATTTGATCGCAGCGGATGTTGGGACAGATATTTCAGTAAACATTCGATACATTCCCAATAATAATTTTGTCCAGAATGATATAAAAGACAACAATTTCACATTCACAATCGAGCCCGATCAGGATGCTCAATTTCCTGATAATCAATATGGAATGAAAGGGTATTTAGAGGAAAAAATCATGGATGAAATTGCTACCATCAATTTCAAACAATACCAATTAACGGCCATCAAGTTCACCATTGATGAAAGTGGAACGGTAATCAACGCCCATGTATTTGAAAGCTCAAAAGACGAAAAAATTGATCAAATTTTATTAGAAGCCATTTGCAATATGCCCACTTGGAAAGCAGCTCAATATGACAATGGAACGAAGGTAAAACAAGAATTCGTGTTTACAATTGGCGACATGAATAGTTGTGTAGTTAACCTGTTGAATATTCGTCAA
>CALBCY010000335.1 GCA_937927195.1 uncultured Chitinophagales bacterium | reverse complement strand
GAATGGGAAACTAGGAATTCCCGCAGGTGCTTTTGAAGAAAATGAAAGCATCGTGGATTGTATAAAAAGAGAAGTGCTGGAAGAAACTGGTTTACAAATTAACAATCCCCTAGTAATTGGAATTAAATCCAATCCACAAACTGAAAAAGTCAAATATCCCAACGGAGATCTAATTCAATATTTCACAATAGAATTTTATTGCAATGAGTTTTCAGGTGAAATAAACCCTACAGATTTACAGGAGATTAAATCTGCCCAGTTTCTTGAATTTGGACAATTTCAAAAATTACCACCAAATGAAAAATCCACTTTTGAAAGCTTGGATCATTTCAGGAAACACGGAAATATTTTGGTAAAATAAAGCCATCATTTTATCATAAAAGTGAGATTGGCTTTTGACATTTTGACGGCAAAAATCGCCTTGTAACAAAATCAGCCTGCATCAACCTGCTTATAAGAATAAACCTCCTTCCAATCTTCTTGAATCAAAATTTGCAGCTTAAAAAGCTCTAAACTTTTAGGAGCAAATTCACAGCTTACGACATCATTGATCAACACTTTATTCCGTAGTTGAAGTGGAACCAAGAGTTTCTTTCCATTTGAAATCAATATTAAGTCAGTTTCCGTTTCATGAATGTCATCGACTAAAAAATCCAATTTAATTTTAAAGCCAGCTTTAAGGTCTTTGATTAATTTAGCAACAGGTAAATGTGCAACCAAGGCAAGATAAAGCAAGGTTGCAAAAACAGCCAGCTCAAAAAAAACTGAAAGCCCACTATCAGACAAAAGTAATAAACAAAACAATCCTGCAATGACAGCCAAAACAAGCACCGTTTCATTTCTTAAATCATAGACATGATTCAATTTTATTTGCAGATGGTCTATTTCCCAGATATCCATCTGGGATTTTACAGGTTTTCCTGGCATTAAAAAATATTTCTAATTCATTTGATTCAATCGTCATTTAAATTAATCAAAAAATAGATACCTATACAACAAAACAGATAATTTTTCATTTCGTTAAAATAGTATTTTATAAGTCAAATTTTTTGTCCGTAAAGACAGGATTCATTAATTTCATGTCCAATCCAAAATTTCAAGAAGAATATGAAATGGATACCCTTTTTGTTGCTGTTCAACTTTTGCAGCATACTTTCCGCTCAGGAAGTAAATGAATACAAAATCTTAAGGGAGATAATTCAGGACACCAGTTATTTCAATTACCTGGCTCACTTGCACGATCATGAAAGCAATAATAATGCAATAGAAATTGCGGTCAAAGAACTATGGGGTTTCGATGAAGTGCTAACCATTGGTGGCTTCGAAGGATGTTGTGGCCTAAATTCCGATAGAGTTAAAAAATTCGAAATGATTATCAATGAAGAATATGAAAAAAATTTAGGTCCAAATTGGCAAAAAACAACGACTGAAAGAATTAAAGTAGAAGCTGCTATTATCGCAAATATCGAGCAACATATTCTTTCAGATAAAACACTAAAGAAAAAAAGAGATTATTTAAATAGTAAAGCCATTGCTGTCAGCTATTCTTATGAAAAAAAACCACAATCAGATGCTCTAATTTATAAAATTATAGCATCTGGATATCGATATTATACAAATGGAGATTATATTGATTATATTGAAATACTGTATGACTTTGAAAACCGCAGCATTTTAGAAATCAAAGAACTCAATTGGCCAAAAAAAAATTAAACAAACCGTCCCAAACATGAAAGCAATAAAAACATTCTTCGCATTCTTTTTTATCTGTTTGACACTCTCCGCTTTTGCTCAACAAAAAACAGTCAATAAGCAAGATTACACCGATAAAATGAAAATAGATGACTATTTGAAAACAGTCATGCATCAACATGAAATTCCAGGCTTGGCTCTTGCTGTAATTAAGGACGGTAAAATTCTTTATGAATCTTACAATGGTATTGCTTCTATTGAGCAAGATTATCCAGTAGATGAAAATTCTATTTTCAGAATTTACTCAGCTACTAAGCTAATTTCTTCTGTCGCAATTTTTCAGTTGATAGAGCAAGGGAAGCTTTCTTTAGAGGATGAAATTTCAAAGTTCATCGACGGCCTTCCTAAAATCTGGCAAAAAGTAAGAGTGGAAAACTTGTTGACACATTCCTCGGGACTTCCAGACATCATTTATCAGGATGGCTCATTAGAAGACAAGGAATTGATGGAGGTTTTATTCAAGGAAGAAATGGAATTCGAGACTGGAAACCATTTCAAATACAACCAAACCAATTATTGGTTGCTAAGTCAAATCATTGAAAAAATTGAAGGCAGTACCTTCGATGAATTTGTTATGTCTAATCAATTTTCCAAAGACAACAAGAACGTTTTTTTCAACAGCAATTCTTTGAAAGAAATTCCAAACCGAATTTGCAAATACAACTACAATCCAGAAGAACACGCCTATGAAAAAACTACTTATGATGACGGAGTAAGGGCACATTCAGGGAATGGGCTGAATATTACGCTAAAAGAGTTCATTGCATGGAATGCAAGGTTGGATCAAAACAAATTGCTCAAGGAAGAAACAAAAGAAAAAATGTGGACCGAGTTTAACTTTTCAAATGGCCAAGACCATTTTTTGTATGGATGGGGCTTATATCCAAGAGCTAATTCGACATCAATTGGCTTCACAGGTGGTCAAGTCGCTGCCTTTAGAAAATTTACCAAAAATGACTTAACAATCATCTATCTCAGCAATGGATTTAAAAATATTTCCATGCACAATTATGTAGTGGATCATGTTGCAGGTTTGGTCGATAAAAGCCTGGCAGATAAATCAAAAATTGCTGAGGAAGGAATATTGACAAATTTCATCAATAAAAAATACAGCATTGGAGAAAGAATTTTTTACGCTGCCAAGGCCAATAATCCCGAATTCAATCTTGAAGGCTTAATCAACGGGATTGGATACCTGCATTTAGGAAACAACGACATAAAAGAAGCCATTCAGCTATTTGAGTTAAATGCCAAAGAATACCCAAAGTCATCCAATGTTTTTGACAGTCTAGCCGAAGGTTACGCCAATAACAAACAGTTTGAACTGGCCATTAAAAATTATAAAAAATCACTTGAATTGGATCCTGGAAATGAAAATGCAAAAATGATGATTGAGCAGATTCAAGATGAAATGGAGGATTAAAAGTTTAGAAAGAATTGGAATATGTCCCAACACTCGGGAAATTGTTTGGAATTAAATACAAAAAATTGAAGCTCATTATATTCGACATTGACGGAACACTCGCCAATACTAAAAAAGTGGATGACCGATGTTTCATCGAAGCCTTCCAAAGCACATTTAAGTACGACCTATCAAACCAGGATTGGTCTGTGCTCAAAAATGTCACAGACTGGGGAATCACAGAAGAAATCATTCAGCTAAATTTCAATCGAAATCCCACCGAACAAGAATATGAAACAATGCTCGATACTTTTGCTGATCTTTTGTTGAAAGCAAAGAAAAGTGCACCAGAAAAGTTCCAAGAAGTTCCCGGCGCAAAAGCATTTTTTGAAAGGCTTAAAAACGATTCCAACATTGTCTTAGGAATTGGAACGGGAGCTTGGAAAAAATCCGCAGAGATCAAATTGAGCAGCATAGGAATTGACCACAGCAATGTAGCATTTTCGAATAGTGATCATTACCAAAGTCGCGAGGACATTACCTTGCATGTGATCGAACAAGCAAGAGCTCAAATCAAGGAAGAACCAAAAGAGATCATTTATTTCGGTGATGGCGTTTGGGATTACAAAACATGCAAAAATCTAAACATCAAATTCATCGGTATCGATGTTTTAAAAGATGAAAAGCTCAAAAATTTAGGAGCGAAAATTGTATTCGAAAATTTTCTTGATCAAGCAGCCATACTCAAAACCATCTGATTCTTCCCAATTCGTTTAGGGCTCTGCTAAAATGACAAATGTCTGGAATTTCCATGAAATCAGGATAATGAAATTTGCTACTGCCTGAAATCAATAGGTTCATAATCGAACTCTGGTTATTAGTTAGCTCAAAGAAAACAGACTACATCAATGGCTATAATATTGAGGAGACAAAAACTATATTGGCTTAATTACAATCCTTGTTCAGAACCAATCCAATCATTCATTTGTTTTGTTAATATCAAAGCAACAGCATAAGATCAAACATCTTCATCAAATGAAAGTAATCAATATCAAAAAACGGATAATTCATCAACCAAAAGAAGAAGTTGCAGCACTAATTTCAACATTGGCAACAAAAAATGATTTGGTTTGGCCTTATGAATCCTGGCCAGCAATGAGATTCAAAGATGGATTAAAATTAGGATCCAAAGGCGGGCACGGCATTGTTCGTTATGCCGTAGAAGAATTTGATCCTGGAAACTACATCAAATTTCGTTTTTCCAAACCTGATGGATTCCTTGGATTCCACGAATTTATTTTGACAGAAATTTCACCAGAAAAAACAGAACTTTGCCATGCAATCAGAATGGATGCCAGCGGCATTCCTTATCTAAAATGGATACTGGCCATCAGATGGCTCCACGAAGCACTTCTTACAGATGCGCTGGACAAGGTTGAAAATCATTTCACCAAAAGCAATAACAAAACCGAATACAATGCTTGGGTAAAATTCCTGAGAAGCCAGTTTAAGCCACCGAAAGCCAAGGCCTGATTTTATGAATAGTGAGAGGTTTGAAAAATACACTTTAGCGCATTTTTCCTTATCTTCATTCTATGAGAGTTCTAAAAAGGCCCAAACAACTCGAGGCTTTTGTAAAGGAGGTTTTTCTTTTGGAAAACAAGGACAAAAGCAAGGTCAACAAATTGCCTTTTTATGCGGATGGATTTCCGGGCATTGTTTACGTAAAAACCGCAAGCAAAATCCTCCAAAAACCCAAAAACAAAACACTTTCCAATTTTTTCCTTTACGGACAAACCCTTCAACCTATTGAAATCATCATTGAAGGAGCTTATGAAATGATCGCTTTCCAATTGTTCCCTTTCGCCTCCAAGCTACTTTTAGGAATCAATCCCAAAGAACTAAATGACGATTGTTACAATTTGATGGACCTCGAATATGGACAACCAGAATTTCATTTCAATAAACTAAAAAATGAAAAGGATCCAACTTTAAAATGCCAAATAATCTCAAATTTCATCTTTGACCTTTTGAAACATTCAGCAAGCAATCCGGATCAGCTCGCAACAATGGCCATCAATATAATCTTAAAAGCACAAGGGGCAATAAGCATCAAAGATTTGACTGCACAACTCTATACCACGGAAAGAAGTCTAGAAAGAAAGTTTGCCAGTGAAATTGGTTTGAGCCCTAAGCAATTTGCAAAAATTATTCAATTCAATTATTCCTTAAACAAATTGAACGATTCACATTATTCCAAACTATCCGACATTGGTTATGAAAGCGGCTATTCCGACCAATCTCATTTCATAAAAAGCTTCAAAAAATTTACTGGTAAAACTCCTAAAGAATTTCTGTAAATCTATCCAATCTAAAGAAATAAAAAACATTCTCCTCCTACCCTATTGTCGGTTTTATACAATTTTGAAGTACTCTGTTGCATTAGATTTGTATAAAAATTACAGTTCAATGCTCTGTACTAAATTTCATTATCCGATGGGTTAAACACCTCTCTAAATAATTTTTACCCGGTCAGGATAAGCCTTGTTTTAAAACGTTTTATTCTTTGTATATCTTGAATACTACTCTCAAATTAACTGTGGCTTATTTGTGTCCATCTACTTAGAATTTAATAGTTCAGCTTAGACTTAACCTTAGATATAACCTTAAACTTTATCATGCACAATTTCATACAAATACTAAGCATCCTTTCAATTGCACTAATGTCGGGACTCTTTTACGGATGGTCGATCTCTGTTATTCCAGGTTTGGCAAAAATCAATGACCTGGCTTATCTGCAAGCCTTTCAATCCATGAACAAGGCCATTATTAATCCATTTTTCTTTCTAGCTTTTATTGGTTCTATAATCCTATTATCGGGTCTCACTATTTATACCGCTTCTACAGGAATGAATCAAAAGTTTTATCTTTTATTGACCGCTTGCCTTCTTTATGTTTTCGGAACCATTGCAGTTACATTTTTCGGCAATGTTCCTTTGAACAATCAATTGGAAATACTGCAACTAAATGAACTCAGTTCATCAGAACTAGAAAACTTCAGAAATATATTTGAAAGCAAATGGAATTTCCTCAACACAATCCGAACCATTTCTTCATTAATCGCCTTAATTTTATTATTATTATCATGTTTTATCAAAAGCCAATAGCCAACAGCCAAAGGCTTCTAAAAAGCCCCAAATCATAAACCATGGAACCGATTTTCCTCGCAGATCACTTAGCAATCATCGATCAAAAACTAATCGAACTTTTAAATGGTCTAAATATGGAAGATTGGGTCAAACAAAGCATTGCCCCAAGATGGACCATCAAAGACATCGCCGTTCACTTGTTAGATGGCAACATCAGAACCCTATCGATGCTTAGAGACAATTATTATGGGGAGAACCCTGAAAACATCTATTCCTATGAGGCATTGGTAAAATACTTAAATGAATTAAATGCAGACTGGGTAAAAGCCATGAAAAGAGTCAGTCCAAAAATAATTGTAGAATTACTAGAATCAACTGGCAAACAATATTGTGAATATATCAACAGCCTTGACCCTTTTGAAAAATCAGCTTTCTCAGTCGCTTGGGCTGGAGAAGAAGAATCGCTCAACTGGTTTCACATTGCAAGGGAGTATACTGAAAAATGGACTCATCAGCAACAAATAAGATTAGCCCTGGGAAAGGAAAATGACTTATTGGAAGACAAATTTCACCTTCCTTATTTAGATACCTCCATGCGGGCATTGCCATTTCACTACAGAAACATTGATGGAAAAGACGGAGACCTCATCAAATTCAGCATTCATGGAATAAGCGAAAAAAACTGGTATTTGAGCTGGAATGGCAAACAATGGATTTTAAGCAATGTCAATACAGATGAGGCCAATTGCGAAGTAAAAATAAAGGATGAAATTGCTTGGAAGATTTTCAGTAAAGGAATTGATAAAACAACAGCAATCGGTCAATCAGAAATTATTGGTGAAAAAAGATTAGGCATCAATATTTTTGAATTGGTAGCGGTCATGGCTTAAAGGCTTTTCTATTAACCTGAGTTCGATTATAAAAATATACAATTTGGGGATTAACAAACCTCGGTTGGTTCTTTTAAAACGAATGGTTAGAATTCATTAAATTAGTTTGTAGAAATTCGAATAATTTGACACTGTTTGCTTGTCATTTTTCTTGATAAAAATGACGAAAAATCAAGGACTTACGACATTTTTACGCTACGGAATTAACTTTAATCCTAAAGAAAATAAACTCGCTTTATTGAGATTTTATTACAGTCTATCTAAGATTTGATGTGATAAATCTGTTTGAATAGGTTAGGCTCAAACAGAATTTTCTTTTTAACGGATTTAAGCCAATTCCTATGCTAAAATGTCAAATGTCCGAAAATTTCCTAAAACTAGATAACTTATTATTAATTCACAACTGATTATCAGCAGGTTTAAAATCCAACTCAGGTTATTAAATTTTGTGCTTGAAAATTAATTAGACTATTTTAGCCAATAGAACAACAAAACAGCAAATGGATTTCAATGAAATGAGCGCGCGCTTTGAAAAGAGAAAAAAATATCCTGAACATAGTGAATGGATATCAGATCACCTTTCAAAATATTATCCAGAAGATGAAATACAAGTTTTTCATGAAATAATGTCCCTGGACTTTCATTTGGATGTTTATTTTATACAATCCCAACAACACAATTTCAATATCTTATTAACCGCTGGAATGAGCTCAATGGAGATGACGGTTGAAAAAAGCATTGACATTCGCGAAAAATTGATCTTTGCTGAAATAATGTTGCTCATTCCCAAGGACATCAAATTTGAAAATGTTGCTACTGGTGAAAATGAAAACGACTGGATT
Source organism: uncultured Chitinophagales bacterium (assembly GCA_937927195.1). GTDB lineage: Bacteria > Bacteroidota > Bacteroidia > Chitinophagales > UBA2359 > JAHDGP01. The sequence continues at coordinate 22,602 of CALBCY010000335.1, read as the reverse complement.
ATCAGTATGCTAAAACAAACGGCAAGATTTCCGCATCATTATGATACATGGTTGGGAATTGGACACACCATTCAAGCAACTGCCGAAACAACAGCCTATGATGATGAGACAAATTTCGTTGCTGGAATACTTTTACCCTCAGTAACCATGAAAGAAGGTTTCACTGAAATAATAAAAGACGGAAGACAAATCAATTTTTACAGCTTTTTTCCACTCTATGAAAATGAATTAAATTTCAAATTAGAAAATGGTTACAATGCTTTTCTCGATTTAATAATAGAAGCCAATGCAAGAGAAGTATTTAACAACGATAGAGCCCCTTTAATTTAAACAACATGAACCCCAAAAATTTAAACAATATGAGCCCCGAAAAAAACACCAAAACCAAACTAGCAAAAGGATTATTTACTTTCAATGGCATAACAACCATTTTAATAGGCGCCTTACATACTTATGCCCATTATAGCGATCTTGTAACGATTGAACTCAACAAGATGCTCTCTTATGATATACCAGTAATGGGGCAAAACGCAGATGTCTATAAATTATGGCAAGGCATGAGCTTGATGATGGGACTACTATTAATCATTGTAGGCCTACTCGTTTTGGTTATCGTCAAGAACACGCCGAAGGATAAATATCCTCCTGTAGCAGCTTCTTTGGTTTTTATAGCGATGCTTTGCTGCGTGATCTATGCTGGCGCCAATTTCTTTGGACCGCCACAATTTTACGGAGGAATGTTTGGCTGTGTTCTTCAGTCTATTTGTTTGTTTTTAACGCTTACAAAAAAATAGTTTTGAAACTTTAGCAAATCCATATGCTGAATAAAATTTTAATAAAGTTTAAAGAAAAAGTCTGGCTTCAGATATTCATAATCTATACTCGATATTTGATTGGTGGAGCTTTTATTTTTGCTAGTATTGTTAAAATAAAAGGGATGCGTTTTACTGCAGCAAATGGTGAATCAGCGCCTATTGATTCAGCCTTGCATTTTTTCGAAACTTTGTATCAATCAGGGATTTATTGGAAATTTCTCGGTCTTGCCCAATTGCTGGCTGGTTTTCTATTGATGACCCAAAGGTTTTCTAAGCTTGGTGCAGCCATCTTTTTACCCATTCTTACCAATATTTTTGTCATTACCATTTCCTACGATTTCGCCGGCACTCCATTCATAACAGGCCTCATGCTTTTCGCCAATCTCCTATTGCTTCTTTGGGACTGGAATGAATTGAAAGTTCTATTTAATCAAAAACCACAGTTTATTTCACCCAGATTAGAAAATGATAAAATCTGGGAATGGACTGGCTTGGCGATTTTCCTTTACACCCTTTCCATGCGTGTATTCCAAACTGGATATAATTTTTTTGCATGGTTTGTTGCTTGCCTATCTATTGGATTTATTGGCCTCTTATTGGGATTGAGAAAAAACAAATTGGCTTACCAAAATTAATTTGATCAACATGAATGTTTTCATTGTATATGCGCACCCAAGTAAAAAATCTTTTACTTACAAAGTACTGCAAAAACTAAATGAAGGTTTAATTGCAGCACATCATCCAATAAAAATTTCGGACTTGTATGAAATGGAATTCAGGGCTGAAATGTCAGAAGAAGAGTACGAACGCGAAGGACTTGCCAATTACCAATTACCGATTTCACCAGATGTATTATTGGAGCATCAAAAAATTGAGTGGGCAGATTGCATTATTTTCCTTTACCCCTTGTGGTGGAGCGATTGCCCAGCTATTTTGAAAGGTTGGTTTGACAGAGTCTATTCATTGGGCTATGCTTATGGACATAAGAAGTCCAATTCTCAATTAAAAAAAATGAAAAGCATTCCCTATGGCAAGGTAATTTGTACTGCTGGCCACCCAAATGATTTCTTGCATGAAATTGGCATTTCAGAAAGCATACGAAACATCCTATTGGACGACCGTTTAGGTCAAAGATTTCAAAAGAAAGAATTAATCATTTTAGGCGGGACAATGAATATGGAGGAAGTGGAAAAAATACACCTGGAAAGGGTTTTCAATATTGGAAAGGAAATACTATAAAATTCCTATGCGAATATTAGCTCTTAGTACTAAGCTCTAGCCCAATAAACCAGATTACAACCTTTCACCAAATAAAAAGCAAAGCTCAAGCCACAACCTGCCAATCCAGCACGTCGAATTCCGAACGCCAAATCCCAAAACCTGCCCTCCCCTGTTCGATACCGCACAATATTAAATATTATCTATATTCATACAATTCTGTCTATCAATAAAAAATTGACTGGCACAAGCATTGTCATTCAATTAGCAGTCAAACACGAATGCATGGACAGAGAAATTTCAAATAAAAACCAATTAAAAAATCAAGTAGGGTTTTGGTTAAAAGGACTGGCAAGTCTGGTATTGATCATTGCAGCTGTTTTTCTGTTTAGAAGTTTTTTATTAAAAAGTGCTCAACCTTCCGACTTCCACATTGCCATAGTTGAAAAAGGAGACATTCAAAACACATTGACAGCATCTGGATTCATCGTTCCAACCTTCGAACAAGAAATAAATGCACCAGTCAACACGGAAATCAAAAATGTCATTTTATCAAAAGGAACACTAGTCAAAGTTGGTGAATTGATCATGGAACTGGATCAGGAATTTACTAAACTCGAATATGAAAGGTTAGACGATGAATTGAAATTGAAACGAAACAATGTTGACAAGTTGAAGCTCCAATTTGACAAGGACCTAAAAGACTTGGATTATCAGGATCAAATCAAAGCACTTCAAATAGAGGAAATGGAAGCATTGATAAAAGATGAAGAAAGATTGCTTGAAATTGGAGGTGGAACCGTCGAGCAATTGGAAAAAGCAAGATTGAACCTACAAGTATCAAAGCTGCAAAAAAAGATGCTTGAAAACAATTTGGAATTCACACAAAACACCAATGTAAAAGAAAAGGAAAGTCTGGAATTGGAATACAGAATTCAACAAAAAAAGTTACAAGAGTTGAAACGCAAATTGCGAGAGACTTCTGTAAAAGCACCCATTGAAGGAGTGATCACTTGGATCAATGAAGATATTGGAAAAACAGTTGTACAAGGAGAGCCACTTTTGAGAATCGCCAATCTCCAAAGCTATCATGTGGAAGCGACGTCTTCGGACAGGCATGCCCAGAAAATAAAAGTAGGCGTGCCTGTCAATGTAAAAATTAACAAAACCATACTCACTGGTGAAATCTCCACTGTTTTACCTGAGGTTGAAAACAACACAGTAAAATTCATGATCGAATTAGATCAAGCAAACAGCGAAGTACTAAGACCTAATATAAGAGCAGAGGTTTTCATGATTACTTCGCAAAAGAAAGACATTTTAAAGGTCAAAAACGGGGCGGGATTCATCGGAGCTAAAAGACAAAATTTATTTGTGATCAAAGATGGAAAAGCAATAAAAACTTCAATTGAAAAAGGATTGATCAATCAGGATTATGTTGAAATAGTTAGTGGCAACCTAAAAGAAGGGCAAAGAGTCATTATTTCAGATACCAAAAATTTCAACCACCTTGACCAATTTAATCTAAAGTAAAACTGGAAAGAATAATGAAACGATATATAAAATACATTATTTTGCTTTGCCTGCTCCAGTTCATCGCTGAAGTGCAAGCCCAAAATAATTATACTTTGAATGATATTCTTGAAATAGCCAAAACAGAATCATGGGAAGCGGACAATTCAAAGGCAAAGGCCGAACTAGTTAAGGAAGAATGGGTTTCATTTAAATCGCAACTCAAGCCCAAGCTTAGCCTCAATGCAAATTTGCCAGGATACTATAGATCAACCAGTCCGGTGATCCAACCAAATGGAACGGTGAACTTTCAACAAATACAGCAGAACTCTTCCAATTTATCATTGGTAGCGAGCCAACAAATTCCATTAACAGGAGGATTTATAACACTCCAATCTGATATTACACGTTTTGACGATTTCACTTTCAATAGTAAACTCTACAATGGCATCCCAATCCGGCTCGGCTTTCAGCAAGAATTTTTTGCTTTCAATTCTTTGAAATGGGATAAAAAAATTAACAAGCTGAAAGTCGAGGAAGCCAAAGCCAATTTTAATGCTGAAATAGAATTTTCAATGCTGCAAAGTGTCAATCTATTTTTCAATGTTTTAATTGCCAAAGAAAATGTTAAGATTGCAAAGAAGAATGCCGAACAAAATGAAAAACTATTTACCATTTCAAGCGAAAGATTAAGATTGGGCAAAATATCAAAGGATGAAAACATTCAAATGAATATGGAATTGGAAAATGCTTTGCTAAATTTAAACCAATCTAGCTATCAGATAAATGCAGCGGAGGAAGATTTATGGACCTACATTGCCAATGGGCCCCAAGGCCTGAACAATTCACAATTGAACAATTATGAAATCCCAGAAATACCAAATGAAATAATAATCGATGAAAACACAGCGGTAGAATATGCAAGAAAGAATAGACCAGAACTGATTCAATTTCAAAGACAAAGATTGGAAGCTGACCGAAATTTAACAAAAGCCAAAAGGGATTTGGGACCACAAGCCAATTTCTTCGCAAGCTTTGGTTTTGCAAGAGGCTCTGAAAGCATAAAAGACATTTATACCGAGCCATTTTCAGAACAACAAGTTAGCCTTAACATCAGCTTACCGATTTTCGATGGTGGAAATAAAAAATCAGCTATTAGACAGGCAGAGATTCAAAAAGAGAATATGGAGCGTGAAATAAAATACACGCTCAACAATCAAGAAAAAGCAGTTCGACTAAAAGTAAGAGCATTTCATTTGATGCAAAAAAACATAAAAGATCAAAAGAGAATAAAAACAATGGCTGAACAAAGATTCACCATCGCCAATGAACGATATCTACTTTCAGCAATGAGCATCACTGAATGGTCAATCGCCCAAAGAGCCAGAGACAACAGTCAAAGAAATTACATTCAAACACTTGGCGACTATTGGAGGACTTATTATGAGTTGAGATTGTTGACGGGTTATGACTTTTTGAAAACTTCCAGAATAAATTATTAATGAACACTTAGACACTAAGGCACAAAGCAAATGGATTGTATTTCAACCACAGGATCGCCTGCCGAAGATTTCAAAAATTAACACGAATTAAAAAAGCCAACAGCTAAATGCCAACAGCCAACGGCCTAAAAAAAAACATGATACAAATTAACAACCTATCAAAAGTCTATCGAACGAAAACGATAGAAACCACCGCCCTGAACAACATCAATCTCCATGTAGAGAAAGGAGAATTTCTTTCCATTATGGGACCATCGGGCTGTGGAAAAAGCACCTTGCTTAACATCATTGGACTCCTTGATGAACCGACGAGTGGAGAGATCAAAATTGACGGAAATGGGATAAAGACATACAACAGCAAGGCGACTGCCAAGTTTAGAAATCAACGATTGGGATTCATTTTCCAAAGCTTTCACCTCATTCCAGATTTAAACATTCTAGACAATGTTGAATTGCCTTTGATCTATCGAAACATAGGAAGAAAAGAACGCAAAAGATTATCAGAAGCAGCTTTGGAATCTGTCGGATTAAAAAACAGGATGAACCATTATCCAGCACAGCTTTCAGGTGGACAAAAACAAAGAGTCGCCATTGCCAGAGCCATCGTTGGCAAGCCAAATATCATATTGGCAGATGAGCCAACCGGAAACCTTGACTCTGCTATGGGCAATGAAGTAATGGACATTTTAATCGACCTAAACAAAACATCCAAGACCACCATCGTTATGGTTACCCATGATGCCAATATGGCCAAAAGAACAGATCGCTTAATGAGGCTTTACGATGGAACACAAATTCAATGAAAGTAGATAGTGGATTTTGGACTTAACAAACAGGCCAAAAGATATTTTCTAATGTTTCTTTTCAGCAAACCAAGCCCTAACTCAAAATACCAATAAAATGATTTTTAATTATCTCAAACTATCAATCAGCGTTCTCAAGAGAAGAAAATTTTTCACCTTCATCAGTTTGTTCGGTATTAGCTTTACGCTGGCCATCCTCATGTTAGTAATCTCTCTACTCGAAACTGAATTGGGCAAAAATGCTCCTCTTTCTGATAGGGAAAACCTGGTTTTTGTAGACCACCTCATTGTCCAAAAAATGAAGCCAGATACAACTCAACTGGTAGACTCAAGTTTGGTAGCTGGAATCATGAAATACGACACGACTTACACCTATGAAGAGAAAGAGGTCAATACCCATGTCTCTTCTTCTAACCTTTGGTTTTTGAAAGAACATTTCACCAAGCTCCCATCCGCCAGCAATTATACTTTCTGCACAACTGGTGCATCAACCAATATTTTTGTAAACGACAAAAAATTAAACCTTGACTTGGTTTATGCGGATCACAGATATTGGGAGATTTTTGATTTCACCTTTCTTGAAGGCAGGCCATTTGATGAAAACATTTTAAAATCAGAAGAATCGGCAGTTGTCATTTCACAAAAAATGGCCATGAAATATTTTGGGCAAAAGAACAATGTTGTGGGCAAAGAAATTAAGTTTCCTGACGCAAATTATAAAGTTATCGGCCTAGTCAAAGACCCTTCACAAATAATCGTTTATGCTGATGTTTACTTACCCAACACTAAAAAAATAGGCTTTCCTGGAAAGCCCAACAAATATTTCGGTTCTTATTGGGGAATTTTCAAAGCAGACTCCAAAAATAAAGTAAAAAACATCAAATCCGAAATACATAGCATTGCCAACAATATGACTTTCTACGATCCAGCCGAACTAAACAAAATGACCATTCATCCAAAAACAGATAAAGAATTATACGCCCATTTAGTAGTTTCTGGAAAAACTCCGGAGCAATCCAAAAAGTTGTTCTTTGGAATACTCTTTTCACTATTGGCTCTTTTTGCTTTGTTACCAACATTAAATCTGGTCAATCTCAATGTAACCAGAATAATGGAACGGGCATCAGAGATTGGTGTTAGAAAAGCATTTGGTGCCAACAGATCGCACATTGTCTACCAGTTTATTTTTGAAAACATTGTCCTAACAATTCTTGGTGGAATGATTGGATTTATCATTGCCTTGATACTTATAAAACTCATCAATGACGGACAAGTTCAAGACCTCATTACACTAAAAGTAAATTTCAACTTTTTCATTTACTCCATTCTGCTCATACTCTTTTTCGGAATCCTTTCTGGTTTTTTGCCAGCATTGAAAATGTCGAAACTACACATTGTAAATGCACTCAAAAAATAGATTTAAAATACTTCATGAGCCATCACTTTACTTTGATTCAAGTGATGGCTCATGAAGCTCTTTCGACCGATTGTAGAAAACAAAAAATCTAAACAAATGATACAACATATAATAAAATTAATTTGGAAAAAGAAAGGGAGCAATAGCCTAATCATGTTGGAAATATTCCTTTCCTTCCTTGTGCTGTTTGCAGTTTTGAGCTTGGTGTTTTACCAGACAGATAGAATGAATGCGCCCCTTGGTTTCGACATAGAAAATAAATGGCTCATTCAGATCGATCGAAAATACAAAACGGATTCCACCAATCTGGATGGTATTTTCGTAGACCTCAAAAGAGAATTGATGGCAACTAAATATATAAAGTCGGTGGGCATTTGTAATGCCATGTCTCCCTTTTCTGGATCGACTATGGAAACGGTCGACGATGCCCAAGGTTTTCCGATAACCACCAGATTGGTTTATGCAGATGAAGATTTTGCTAAATCCCTCAACCTAAAAATAACAGAAGGACGTTGGTTCAATGAGGAGGACAAATCAGCTATTTATGATCCAATGGTTGTCAACAAATATTTCATAGAAACCTATTTTCCAAATCAAAACATGATGGATTCAACCATAGACTTGAATGGCCAAAAAAAGATAATAGGTGTGATGGAAGATTATCGCTACACTGGAATCTATGAACAATTTCAAGCAACAACTTTTTTCTTTTTGCCTAAAAGAAAACCGCAAATGGCCGTTTTGAGCCTCGATCTCATCGAGGGTACACCTTTGAGTTTTGAAATCGAATTAAATGAATTGGTCAAAAGCCTTATCAAATCTACCAATTTCACAATTTCCAATGTTTCTAACTTGAGAGACAACACCCACAAAATGACCTGGCTACCAATCGTCATAATAAGCTCGATCTGTTTCTTTCTTTGCTTCAATGTCGCTCTCGGATTGTTTGGTGTATTGTGGTCAAATATTCAAAAAAGAAAATCAGAAATTGGCCTGCGCAGAGCAATTGGAGCGCATACCACCGACATTGCCAAACAATTCATTGTGGAAATATTAATGGTCGCAGCTTTCGCTGTTGTTATCGGATTATTCTTTACCATTCAAATTCCAATATTAAAAATCATCCCAATCGACTCAATGATCTTTTTCAGGGCGATGTTCTTTGCAGTTTTGATTATATTCGCAATCGTTAGTCTTTGTGCTTTGTACCCGAGCAATCAGGCCGCAAGAATTCACCCAGCCACCGCATTGCACGAAGACTAATAGTAAAAAGAATCAAGTAAAAAGATAATTACTCGATGGACATCAGGCAGTGATAAAATTCACCCACTGATTTCAATACAATTCCAGACATTTATCATTTTTTTTCTAACAAGTCATAAAGCCTAGGTCACAAATAAATGCCCGAACAAAGCCAACATAAAATCCTCATCATCGACGACGATCGAGCCGTCTGTGCCAGCATTTCATTGATGCTGAAAAAACGACATTATGAAGCCCAATCCATATTTCATCCATCTGAGGTTATTGATAAAATAGAAAGGTTTCAGCCGCATCTAATTTTGCTGGATATGAATTTCACCATCAATACCAGCGGCAAACAAGGGCTTACATTGTTGAAAACCATCAGAGAAAAATATCCAGATTTGCTCGTCATACTAATGACCGGCTGGGCAACCGTTCAACTGGCAGTAGAAGGCATGAAAATTGGTGCAAAAGATTTCATCGCAAAACCTTGGGAGAACAAACATTTATTGGCCTCGATCAAATCCATTTTGGATTTATACAGTACTGACCTTTCTGATAAAATTGATTCCAATAGTGAAATTGGTGAAATGCCAAAAATGATCGGTTCAGATCCCGCTTTCTTGCAAGTATTGAACATGGCGCAACAAGTTGCAGCAACCGAAGCAAGTGTTCTAATTATGGGCGAAAGTGGGACAGGGAAAGAATTACTGGCCGAAACCATTCATCAATTGAGCCATCGAAAAGACAAACCTTTTGTCAAGGTCAACCTTGGAGGTATTTCTTCCAGCTTGTTTGAATCTGAAATGTTCGGACACAAGAAAGGAGCTTTCACCGATGCCTATGACGATCGGGAGGGACGTTTTTCAGTGGCCGATGGTGGTACTATTTTCTTGGATGAAATTGGAGAATTGCCGCTCCAAAATCAAGTGAAATTACTGAGGGTTTTGCAAGAAAAAACCTTTGAAGTATTGGGCTCAAGTAAAAGCCAAAGATCAGATTTCAGAGTCGTCAGCGCAACCAATAAAAACCTGGCTAGTCTCGTCGCAAGTGGTGCATTTAGAGAAGACTTGTTTTACAGGGTAAATTTGATTACCATAGAATTGCCGAGCCTTCAAAACAGAAGTTCAGATATACCACAGATGGCCCAACATTTTGCCCAACAAGTTTGCCATGTTTATCAGAAAAAAGCCCCTTACATTTCGAGTGAAACGTTGAATTGGCTGAGCAAACAATCCTATCCTGGAAACATTAGAGAACTAAAAAATCAGGTAGAACGAACACTTTTGCTTAACTTCAATGAAAAAGAAATTTCTATAACTCATTTCAAGAAAACAAAACTGATGGGTAGCAATCCTGAAACAAGGATCAAAATTCCTGAGGTAGGAAGCATCAGTTTGGCAGAATTAGAAATCAGTATGATTAAGAAAGCCTTAAACTTTCACAATCACAACATAAGCAAAACGGCCAGATCATTGGGCATTAGCCGCAGTGCTTTGTACCGACGATTAGACAAGCACAACATACCTTATGAGCCTTCGATTTAAATATTTCACTTTCATCATTATCCTTCATGCGCTCTTGGCATTGCTGTTGTACTTTGTCGTGGGCGAAAAAAAAATTCTCTTTCTCGTTTCAGAAGCCTTCCTTTTAGTTTCATTATTTATCAGTTATAAAATTTACCGTTCTTTCATTTATCCGATAGAGTTGATGAATTCTGGTAAAATTGCCATAAAGGAAGAAGATTTCACGATAAAATATAACAAAACCGGAGCCAAAGAAATCGACGGCTTGTTGGATGTTTACAACAACATGATTGACCATTTAAGACTAGAAAGAACGAAGACAGAAGAACAAGCTTATTTCCTTGAAAACCTCATCGAAAATTCCCCCATTGGAATGATCATTATGGATTATGATCAACGAATAGAAATCATTAACAAAAAGGCATTGGAAATCATAATAAAGGAAAATGCAGTTGGAATGACCTTGCCAGAAATCAATCATCCTCTGTTCAATCATTTTACAGAATTGTCAACGAATCAGGATGAAATTATTACCATCGACGGAATGTCAAAATACAAATGTCGAATACATGAGTTAATGCACAAAGGCTTTCCTCGACAATTTGTGATCATCCAGGAATTGACTGCTGAGATACTCAAAGCGGAAAAGGAAGCTTATGGAAAAGTCATTCGCATGATGGCACATGAAGTCAACAATTCTACTGGCGCCATCAATTCAATATTAGAGACCGTCAACGAATTCACCAAAGGACAGGATCAAAGTGACACAGAATTGTTAGATTCTCTAAACATAGCCATCGACCGAAATAAAAAACTGGGACAATTCACCAATAATTTTGCTGAAATGATCAGATTGCCTGCCCCAAAATTGGTCAAAATAAATTTGATTGAAGTACTCAATCAAAGCATCAATTTATACCGAAGCAAAGCCCAACAATTGAACATTGATATCAGCTCTAATTTTGAAAACGAAACTTTCTACATCATTGGTGATGCTATTCAGCTGGAACAAGTTCTCAGCAACATCTTGAAAAATGCCATTGAATCCATACAAGAAAAAAAACAGTCTTATAAACAAGTAGAAAATCAAAAAGGCAGCATCACGATCAGCAGTCATTCCAATCCTGCCAAGATCACCATTACTGACAATGGAGTGGGCATTGATGGTGAAAACAAGGATAAACTTTTTAGCCCCTTCTTCTCCACCAAAACGGATGGACAAGGCATTGGCCTCATGCTCATTCGCGAAATCTTGAACGCGCATGGTTTTAAGTATCAATTGTCGACGGATGAAAATTCAGGTGAAACCCATTTTGAAATATTGGTTTAGCCCAGTTTTTGTAGCAAAACGCAACAGGCTAGTATGAGTTGCAATCATTTCACCTCTCCTCCAATATCTTCCCAATCTTTTCTATCATACCTTTTCCATGATTGTTATTAGGATCAAGGTCGACAGACTTCTGGTAACTTTGTAAGGACAACTCGTATTGCTCATTTTCAAAAAAGGCTTCACCTAAGCTATCATGAGGGTTTGCTTTGTCTGGAAATTCGGCTACCAATAATTTAAAAACCTTAATCGCTTCGGCCTTCTTTCCCGTTTCGGAATACAAAAAGTAATATCCCAAATTGTTTAGTTCTTCCTCGCTATCAAAATTATATTTATCAGGATTGGATTTTTTTAAGGCATTGTAAAAATCAATTCCTTGATCAACATCTTCCATGAATTTTGCCTTTACTGCTCTTTCAACCGACTTTTTCCCGATCGGTTTTAAGTCATCAACCAAATCAAAGCAAGTTCCTCTTATTATTCCTGGTAACCCATCAAAACTTGCATTGCTTACAATAGAAATTCCCATATTGTATTCGGGAAAAACCCTCAATAAATTTTGAGTTCCAGAAGCGTATCCATTGTGAGAATAGAAAAGTCCCTCACCCATGTCTATTGCAGACCAAAAATAGGCCCGCCAAACATTTCGATTTCCGGGCATTATTTTGCGATGAGATTCTTTTACCATCGGTTCCGATTCGTCCATTTGAAATTTGATATAATTGACCAAATCTGGCATCGATGATTTGACTCTGCCGGCTGCCCCCCAGTGAACATTTGAAAAGGGCAACATGGCCAAATCTTTACCATTGTATCCAGGAGCCAAACGGTCTTTGTCCGCTTCTTTCAAATCCAAACAACTACTGGCCATCCCAGCTTTATCAAACAACATTTCTTGCAGGAGCTCATCAAAACTTTTTCCGTAAATGCCTTCCAAAATATGCGCAATGATTTCAGGAGCAATATTTGAATAGGTGTAGACGATACCTGGAAAGGTATCCAACTTTACCTGATGCAGTTCCTCAATCAATTTAGTTCGATTGTGTTGCTGATACAGTTTTTCAACGATCAACATGGTGCTGTCTGATTTATTATTGTACAGCTCTGTAACTCCAGGAATATTTCCCGGCAGACGGCTTGTATGCGTCAACATGTGTTTAATTCGTATGGGCTGCCCCTTGTATTCCAGATTCGAAAAATCTTCCTTTAAATAATTTCTGATGTCGTCTTCTAAACTCAACTTACCATCCAATACCGCTTGTGCGACCAATGCACCAGTCATGGTTTTGGAAACAGAAGCAATTTCATAGATGGTTTCATCAGTAGGTGGATTTCCTTGCCCTCTGTCTAATTCACCATAATGACGAATGTAGCTTTTTCCATCTTTGTAAATACCGATTGAAACGGAAGTCATTCTAGGATCTTGCAAGAACTTAGCAGCACTTTGATCCATTGTTTTCTGGACCACTTCAGGAGCCATAGCTTCCACTATTGAGGCAGAAATTGCCAAATCGCCTTTATTTATTTGGCCATCCAGTGAAGGCTGGAATCCAAAAATTAAAAAAGACAATCCGAGGAACAGTATTAATTTATGCATGACAGTTTATTAGGGTTGTGAAAGCGATAAGAACTGAAAATAATTATAATTGCTATTTCAACATTAAGATTAACAAAAATTAAATCATAAGTTAATCTTTTTTAAGACTGCCATTGGTATTGAGGAATGCTTAGAGAAGAAAGACTCTTAAACAGCTTATCGGTTGTATGACTATGTAAACAGTCTTTTGCAAAAATGATCGCATTGATTACATATTTTCGGCATTTGAAAGAAAGGAAGAAAAAGAATCTTAAAATTTCAAACAAATTAACCTACATTTACGTTTGTCTAAAAAAGAATAGCTTTAAGTTATTACTCTTCAAGCAATTTGACTTGTTTTTACGATAGAATGAAACTCATTTCATACATATTATCCTTGCTTATTTGCATGCTGACCATGATCCCATGTTCGGACGGATTGGCTAGCAATAGCACAGGCTGTTCCCATGTTCAAGAAGCAGGAGAAGATCATTCTCAGGAAGAAGAAGATCACTGTACTCCATTTTGCTCCTGTCATTGTTGTGGAATTTCTGTAAAAATCAGTGATGTCTTACATTTTGAAATGAACAGCACATATTTCAATCCAATTGAACACAGTAGCCTGTACCTCCAATGCTATAAGCACGAGCATAAAACTTGTGTCTGGCACCCACCAACCCATTCCTAACAAATATCCAATGGAAACCTATGTCCAATTCTAAGGAATTGGCATTTAGTTTTTAATGTCTACCGGAGTTATTACAATCGTTATTACAGTCCATAAAGTGGATCAATTTAGCTTTTGTTTCGCCCCAGTACGTCTAATCTATAATAATTAGTACTTAATACCTGCTACTTAAATTCTGGTATTGAGTCCCATGCCCTCAACATTTAGTAAATATGTTTGACTATTTAATCGCATATTCAATTAAGCATAAGTTTGTCGTCGGAATGCTCGTATTGGCTTTGATTGCAATGGGAATTTACTCCCTTAAGAATCTGCCGATTGATGCCTTGCCCGACATAACAAACAATCAGGTACAGATAATTACCACCTCTCAAAATCTTGCCACACAAGAGGTTGAATTATTCATCACCTACCCCATCGAAATGGCCATGAAAACCATCCCAGATATGGTAGAGCTGCGATCCGTCAGTCGATTCGGACTCAGCATCGTCACTATCGTATTTGAAGAGCATGTGGATATTTATTGGGCCAGATCTCAAATAAACGAAAGATTAAAGGAAGCTGAAGAATCCATTCCGGATGGATTTGGTGAACCCTTTCTTGCCCCCATTAGTACTGGTTTGGGTGAAATTTATCAGTACACCGTTACCGCTGCCAAGGGCTTTGAAGATGTTTACAATAGCTCGGAGCTTCGCTCTATACAAGATTGGTTGATTGTCCCTCAACTCCTAGGAACTAAAGGCGTTGCTGAAGTAAACACATTGGGAGGCCATCTCAAGGAATATGAAGTCGCCGTCGACCCAGACCGTATGAAAAGTATGGGTATTACCATGGCTGAAATATTTACAGCACTCAGCCAAAACAACGAAAATACCGGAGGAGCCTACATCGACAAAAAGCCTTATGTATATTTTATCAGGAGCATTGGCATGGCCAGTTCTTTGGAAGATATTTCTAAAATAGTAATCAAAAACAACAAGGACATTCCAGTTCTGATTCGAGACATTGCCGAAGTAAAGTTTGGCAAAGCTGTCCGCTACGGCGCAACAACCAGAAATGGAACAGGCGAGGTGGTCAATGGGATGGTCATGATGCTGAAAGGAGAAAATAGTGCAGAAATTGTTGGGCTAGTAAAAGAAAAACTGGAACAAATAAAAATAACATTGCCTGAAGGCATCAATATTGTTCCATATCTAGACCGAAGTAAACTGGTCAACAGAGCCATTTCCACCGTTCGTACCAACCTGATCGAAGGCGCACTGATCGTCCTATTTATTCTTGTCTTATTGATCGGGAATTGGCGGGCAGGATTGATTGTTGCCAGTGTTATTCCACTGGCCTTGCTCTTCGCAGTTTCCATGATGCGATTTTTTGGCGTAAGTGGCAATCTTATGAGCCTTGGAGCCATTGACTTTGGACTGATCGTGGATGGAGCAGTTATTATTGTGGAAGCAATAGTACATCGCTTACAAACAAAAAGATCAGAGAACAAACTTACGGTACTTGAAATGGACGAAGAGGTTTATTCCGCTACCTCTAGTATAAGAAGCAGTGCTGCATTTGGTGAAATAATAATTCTGATTGTTTATTTACCCATTTTAGCATTAGTAGGAATTGAGGGTAAAATGTTTACACCGATGGCCTTGACAGTTTCCTTTGCCATACTTGGAGCTTTCATTTTATCACTCACTTATGTTCCAATGATGAGTGCGTTATGTCTGAGCAAAACAACAGGACACAAAGAAAATTTTTCCGATAAAATTATTGCCTTTTTCCAAATGCTTTATACACCAATTTTGAACCTGGCTTTAAAAGTGAAATGGCTGGTTTTGATCTTAGCTTTTGCTATGTTCGGATTGGCTCTATATATTTTCAGCACACTTGGTGGAGAATTTATTCCAAATCTATCTGAGGGTGACATTGCAACCCATGTTATGATTCCACCGGGCAGTTCACTTGAACAAGAAATCGAAGCGACCACCAAAGCAGAGCAATTGTTAATGAAACATTTTCCCGAAATAGAACAAGTCGTTTCAAAAATCGGAAGTGCTGAAATTCCTACCGATCCAATGCCAATGGAGGTGGCCGATGTTATGATCATTTTAAAAGACAAAAAAGAATGGACCTCAGCCAGTAGCAAGGAAGAGATGTTTGAAAAAATGGAAAAGGTGCTAGACGATCTTCCCGGAGTTACAACTGAATTTTCTCAGCCAATACAAATGCGTTTCAACGAATTGATGACCGGGATCAGAAGTGATGTGGGGATCAAAGTATTCGGCGATGACATAGAACGGTTGGTTGCAATAGGAGACGAAGTACAAGCCATTGTAGAATCTGTAACAGGTGTCCAAGATGCCAGAGCCGAAGCAGTATCAGGATTGCCGCAAATAACAGTAAAATACAACAAAGATAAATTGGCCCTTTATGGTTTAAATGTAGGTGAATTGAACGATGCAGTCAGTATGGGATTTGCCGGCAGCAAAGCTGGTGTGATCTACGAAGAAGAAAAACGCTTCGATCTGGTTGTCAGATTGGCCGAACCTTTCAGATCTGACATTGACAATTTAAGAAATTTATATGTTCCTCTTCCATCAGGCAATCAGATTCCTTTGGAACAAGTTGCAGATATAGACTATGTTAGAGGCCCTGCCCAAATTTCACGAGAAAACGGAAAAAGAAGGATCATCGTTGGTTTCAATGTCAGAAACAGGGATGTTGAATCTGTGGTAAAGGAAATTCAAACAAAATTTGATGATCAGATAAAATTGCCAGTTGGCTATTATGTTGAATATGCTGGACAATTTGAGAACCTTGAAAGAGCAAAAGCAAGGCTCTCCATTGCCTTGCCAATAGCCCTTGCGCTGATTTTCATCTTATTATATTTTACATTCAATAGTGTAAAACAATCATTGCTTATTTTCACAGCAATTCCTCTCTCTGCTATCGGAGGGGTATTTGCATTATGGCTTAGATCTATGCCATTCAGTATTTCAGCAGGAATAGGTTTCATTGCCTTATTTGGAGTCGCTGTCTTGAATGGCATTGTATTAATAGCCTATTTCAACCAACTAAAAAAAGAAGGCATGACTAATATAATTGAACGCATAAAAGTGGGAACAAAAGTAAGGTTAAGACCTGTTATAATGACTGGAGCAGTTGCCTCGTTAGGATTTTTGCCAATGGCATTGAGTAACAGCGCAGGTGCCGAAGTTCAAAAGCCGCTTGCAACAGTCGTAATCGGAGGATTGTTGACAGCAACTTTGTTAACCCTTATTGTATTGCCAATTCTATACTACTATTCAGAAAAATTTGAAAAGCAAAACATTATTGCCAACAAGGCAATAACGATGATAGTTTTCTTCTTCCTCTGCATTGGTTTGAATGCTCAAAACATCAAAACCATTGGCCTGGAAGAAGCCATTGGGAAAGCCTTGCAAACTAACAAGTCAATAGAGTTGATCAATCTGAATCTGAAAAAGTACGAACAGATAAAAAATGGATCTTACATTATGCCCAAAGCAGAAATTTCAGCTTCATACGGTCAAATAAATTCCAATCAATTTGATCAAAGCTATTCTATTTCACAAAGCTTCAACCCTTTTATAGCCAAGCTAAAAAAAGCTTATGGAAAAGAACTGATCAAAAAGGGTAATCATGAAATTGATTTGGCAAAGCAAGAACTTCTTTATCAGCTCAGAGACCTATTTGATGAAAACAATTATCAACAAGCAAGACTGAAATTAATTGAAAAGCAAAAGGAATTGTTTGAACAAATTTCCACAATGGCGGACAAAAAGTTTGAATATGGTGAAATTGGAATTATAGAAAAAAGCACAACTGATTTGCAAGTTCAGACCTTGATCATGGAATTGAAACAAATCAATTCGATTTTGGCATTAGGTGAGATAAAACTCGAATCCATTATTTATGAAAAAGCTCGGCCTGAAATTTCAAGCTACGAAGCCATCAACTGGAATTTAACAAAGGACAGTACCTTACTGGACAATCATCCTTTGCTGGGAGCTGCAATGCAAGAGGTAAATTTGATTAAATCAGAAGCTGAAATGCTTAAAGGAGAAAGAAAACCAGATTTGGCCGTTGGGTATTTCATACAGTCCTTTAACGGAGAATTTGTAATTGATGAACAGATCAAAAACTACAATGCTTTCCCCAGGTTTCAGGGAATCAATCTTGGATTAAACATTCCCATTTTCAGAAAAGGATACAATACTCAAATAAAATCCATTGAAACCAATGCATTGATTGAGCAAACAAAAATTGAGCAACTGAAGTTTCAAATTCAAAATGAGTTTAAATATTTCCTGCAACAATATGAATTTCAAAAAGAAAACATCAATTACTATAAAACGATTGCCCTGCCCAATGCTGAACTTGTTGAAAGCAAAGCAAAAAAATCTTATGATATGGGAGAAACCGGATTCAAAGATTATTTGAGGGCTGTCAATTCTAATTATGAAATAAAAAAATCAGCTCTAGCTGCGATTCATGATTTCAATGACACCATTTTTTCATTAATGTATTTATTGAATGAATGAGTTTTAAGATTTAAGCCTTTAGCTGTTGGCCTTTGGCCTTTAGCTGTTTTCAATAATTGTAAGTTGTAAGCCTTTAGCTGTTGGCCTTTGGCCTTTAGCTGTTTTTGAATAATTGTAAGTTGTAAGCCTTTAGCCTAAAAAAAAACAACATGAAATATCAAAAAATAAACATCCTATTTCTGCTTATTCTTGGAATAATATTTATAGGTACAAATGCATGCACCCACAATCATGACCACGAAGATCACGAGGGGCATGACCATAGCAATCATGCTGACCATGAAAACGATGACGACCATGACGACCATAACGACCATGACGAGGAACATGCTGGGCTTGACGATCACGGCTCACAAAAAATTGTTATCCTCAATGAGGCGCAATACATCAATGCTGAAATTGATACGGGCTGGTTTGCTATGAAAAACCTCAGTAATGTTATTCATGCCAATGGTTATACCAAACTGGATCCACAGGATCAGGCAGAAGTGAGCAT
Source organism: uncultured Chitinophagales bacterium (assembly GCA_937927195.1). GTDB lineage: Bacteria > Bacteroidota > Bacteroidia > Chitinophagales > UBA2359 > JAHDGP01. Next base: position 3,921 of record CALBCY010000335.1, on the reverse strand, counting down.
GCCTTTAGCTGGAACCGTTAAATCGATAAAAGTGATTGAGGGCGATTATGTAAAAAAAGGGCAACAGCTGGGTTCTATTCACAGCATGGATTTCAATAAAATTCGATTGGAAAAGGCGAAACTAAAGGAAGAAAAAGCGCTGGCAGAAGCCAATCAGGTATATCTCCAGAAAGAATACAATCGACAGTCAGCTTTGGCTTCAGAAAGTATCAACGCTAAGAAGACCCTTGAAAAAGTAAGTGCGGAGTTAAATATGGCCAATGCAAAAATTTCCGCTGTCAAGGAACAAATTCAGTTATTGGAAGAAACCATTGGTTCATTGGGAAGCGGTAATTCTTCCTTTTTGCCCATTCTCTCCCCAATCAGCGGTTACATTACCCATGTCGATATTAAAATGGGGAGCATGGTTCCAGCTGGTACGCCTCTTTTCTCTGTAGTTGATAACAGCAAAATGCATGTTGATTTGCTCGTCTATGAAAAAGATCTGAATCTAGTAAAAATCGGACAGGCTGTCCGTTTCAATTTAACCAACCAGTCAGATACTGAGATCAGGGGTGAAATATATAACATCGGAAAATCCTTTGCAAGCGATACAAAATCTGTTGCAGTTCACGCCGACATAGAAAAAAGCGATGCCAATTTAATTCCCGGTATGTATTTGAATGCCTTAATTGAAATAGGAAATGAAACGGTTCAGTCCTTACCAGAAGAAGCGATTGTAATGGCGGAGGGCAGGCATTTCATATTCTTATGGGAAAAAGAAAACATGGAATCTCACGATGATCACAGCCATGCTCACGACGAAGACCATTCTCATGATGATGGCCATGGCCATGAACAGGACGATCACCACGAAAAGGAAATCACCTTCGCAAGACTTGAAGTAAAAACCGGAGCCAAGCAATTGGGTTTTGTAAAAGTAACGCCCCTCGAAACCATCCACGATGGAGACAAAATTGTCACGCAAGGTGCTTATTATTTGCAAAGCCATTTGCAAAAAGCCGAAGGTGGTGGTGGGCATCATCACTGATGATGTAACGAATGGATGTTGGTGGAATATTGTTTGCATACCAAACATCCCAGCACAAACAACATTCCTCCTTTCTAGTTTGACCAGGCTGGGCTGGCATTCCACTGGGCTGGCATTCCACTGGGCTGGCATTCCACTGGGCTGGCATTCCAGATCCCACCCGTAGCACCTACATTTCATCTGTTAAGCAAACCCTGCGGCAGGATCGCCTTCCGCAGGACCACCATGTTAATTCCCACAAAGCAACCCAATCTTCCCTCCTTTCGTTGATATTAAACAAGGATTTATAAAAAATGAACTATAAAAAATGAACTATAAAAAACTGTTTGTAATTTTGATGATCCCAATAGCAGTCAATCTATTTATAGGTTGTTGCGATTGCATGGAATCCATTTTTTTCGATTACACAAACTGCTCAATTTCGGTTGAGAATTTGGACAATTCAGGGCCAGAGCTCCTCGTAAGCTCGGCGAATTCAATCTCAAAAGAAGCTTTTGGATTAAGAGTAGGTATTAAGACAAAACAGGACCTTTGCCAAAAATATTCTGATCCTTTGTTTATGAATTCAGCTCATGCATTTAGATGTGATTGCCTTCCTCCTGAGGTTTATCATCCATTGGATAGCATCGCCTCAGTAAAAATCATCACGTTGTTGAATTTCGATTCAAGCCATTTTAGCAATGACGATGTTTCTGAATATTTTAGCATCCTTAATTCAACCGAATTTGTGCCAATGGGTGATTATATAAATACTCAACCTTACGAATATTACGATTTAGAAGACTCAAATCTGAGCCTCGATTTATTGCTTATGACTCCACCTACAGAAAACTCAGAACATCAATTTGAAGTACAGGTTGAATTAACGGACGGAAGAGTTTTAAGGGAGACTTCTGAATTGGTTGACTTGTTATGATTTCAGTTGGAGTATTAGACGAATTAAACTGACGGCAATGCTGTCCACAAACCAACTGTCCTTTCGACCGATTGGAAATCGCTAGAAAAGTTTTACCATTACAACAAAAATATTGGCCTTTAATAAACCGCGAGGTTCTTAAAAGCTCCACCCGATTCCGAGATTCATGTTCAATTGATGCATTGATGTTTTGACATTTGTTCCATCAAAAGCAGCATGCTTTTGCCAAGTCCATTGTGGATAAAGATTCACAGAAAAATTGTCTGTTAAGTGATAGCCTATTGTTGGCTCGATGCGCAAAGCAATGCCAAAAGAATTCATTGGAGCAGAAGAATCTGATTGTTCAAAGAAGGCGATTTCAGATTGTCCATCCAGCGATCTTCCCGATTGTTTTGTCGTAAAATTCAATACTGGCCCTGCGCTCATTCCCAGATTCAACTTGTCGAGCTTTTTGTAAAATCCGAATAAGACCGGAATGCTGAATTGGCGATATTGATTGAAGTGAATAACTTCTCTCGTAACAATAGCATCAATCAAGGTATCTCCGTACAAAGTCTGCAAAGTATCCATTTGCGTTTCGTCTAGCCAAACTTTCAACAAAAAGTCTTCTTTCAATATTGGTGTTGTTGAGACTTTTGTGTAATCAAATTTGGTCCATAAATCATTCAACTCAAAACCAGTTTTCATCATCCAACTTTTTCTCGCATAGGCTGAAACATGGATCCCATAAGTACTTCCCCAATATCCTTTTTCAGTTTGCTCCTTCAAATCACCTAGAATGGTTTGCTCATTTGGGTCAGGAATGAAGTTAAGATTGGCATTGTTTATTCCAGCAAAAAACCCCACTTGCCAATCCATTTTAGCAGCAGAAGATTTAATTGGATTAAATGGCTTGAACTTCTTTTTACGCAAATCATTTTTTTGTTTAGCAACAACAACTGTATTGTTTTTTATTGGAGGCAGTTTATCGATAATAAATCGGCCATTTGATTCTTGCAAAAGGGCTTCCCTTTCCTCTTTTTTATCATCACTCTGGTCAGTCTCATCTGGTCCATTTTTTAGTAAAATTCCATCCTTTTCATCCCCTTTCATTTCATCCTTAACTGCTTCCTCGATGGTTTCTGCAAGCACCATTTTACCCTCCACATTAGCAGGTATTTCATTGACACTCATTTCATCCTTAACTGCTTCCTCGATGGTTTCAGCAAGCACCATTTCATCCGCCACATTAGCAGGCATTTCACCAACACTTATTTCATCCTTAACTGCTTCCTTGATGGTTTCAGCAAGCACCATTTCACCATTTACATTAGCAGGTATTTCACTTACACTGATTTCATTCTTAAGCTCATCGATGATTGGTGCTGTTGTATCAAGTATGTCTTTAACCTTTGAAATTGTTTCAGATTTTTTGCTTGTATTTTCTATAAAATTTCTTCCATTTGATTTTTCTAAGCTTAATTTTCGATTTTCACCCTGTTGATTTTCAAGCTTTTGATTTACCAGGTCGATTGAAGTATTTTGACTTTCATCCTTTCTTAAAATAGACTCGGCTGCTCTTTTTATATTTTCTTTTTGTAAAATTTCCTTCGTTGTATTATTTGAAACTATTTCTGAAGTTGTATCACCATTTCTCTCTAATTCACCTGAGTCTGATAAGAACCAAATTCCACCAGCAATACTCAAGAATAACAATCCACCCAAGAGCATTCCCTTGAACCAAAACGCTCCCCCCTTATCAGATGGTTCGTCCAAAGCCTCTTCTACATCATTCCATAATCCTTCCACATCAAAGTCGTCATTAGACCACTGATGTTTGCTGAATCTTTTATTGTATTCGTCTTCCAAATGTTTCATATCAAGAAGGTTTTTTAGTTTGTATATCAAAGTTCTTGTCCGAAAGTCCAGCCCTCGTTTGCTTGCCGTATGTTTTCTTTAACCATGTTCTTGCTCGAGACAATCTTTTTCTGGATAA
>CALBCY010000334.1 GCA_937927195.1 uncultured Chitinophagales bacterium | reverse complement strand
CCCCCATTCATATTCTTAAGTGAAAAATGTAACTATACAATACTACTTATATTTACTATTTATTTTCCCCTCCTACCTCATTACTTTCTAAAAAGTATCCAATTTTTCAGTGTTTTACAGGCTTACATTTGGAGTATATTTTTTAACTCAGAATGTAACATAACGACATTCTACAAAACAACTTCTCATGATTGGAGAACTTACTCTTAAAGCCTCTGACGGCTTAAAACAAATGATTTCTGATATTATTCAAGAATCATTAAAAACTTATTTACCGCAATTAGAAACTAGTCAAACAGATGAATTTCTAACTAGAAAAGAAGCCTATCAATTTCTAAAAATTGGTTCAACAAAATTCAATGAACTGCGAACGGATGGAATTGTAACCCCAATAAGGATAGGTAGAAAGACTATTTATAAAAAATCTGATTTACTGCAAGTAATGAAGCAAGTTAGTAATCAATCCTTTTCATTTAACACTAAAAGCACCAAATAATATGATAGATTTTATCAAAGCCCGTCTTATTGATAGAGACAAGATATATAATCAGTTAATGGCTCAAAAAAACAACCATGACTTGGAAGGTTGGTACAGTCATACTAAGGACAAAACAGAATTCCCTGTTAGATCAAAAAGAGAAAATCTCTTTATCAATATTACCGAAAAAAGTGCATATATAGAAAATTCCTTGCATAAATATTTTAATCAAATTAACATGAAAGAAAATCATAACTATAACGATTTTTCATATTGCGATATATTGGATACATTAAATTTATTAGAACAGGATTTACAATACCCCTTAAAAGATACCTCTGTTTTGCGTTTAGAATTTGGATTTAACATAGATTTGGGTGTATGTCCTACACGTTTTATTGAAAGTAACTTATTGATGGAAGATATGAAAAGTCCTTGCTATGCCCCTAAAAATGATGTAGGAAAGAAAATCAAGAAATTTACTTATACTGAATATGAAATAAAGGCTTATAATAAATCTTTACAGTATCAAAGTATAGTAAATAATAAAAATCTACTAAGAGTAGAAGTTAAATATAAATCAAAAAAACATCTTCAGAAATTAGGTATTAACTCATTAGAAGATTTGAAATCTTTAGATAATTTAGCAAAGCTTTTAGGTGATTTTTTAGTAAAATTAGATAAGCTTATAATCATTGATAGCTATGATGGAAATACTATAATGACAAAAAAAGATCAACAGAAATTGGTTTTATTTACCAATCCAAATTATTGGATAAATATAAGACAAAATTATAGCCGAGGTACTGTTTTGAATCGAAAGAAAGAGATGTTAGAACTGATTGATAAATACAAATTAGATGATTGGAAACTTGACCTTATAAGTTTAATTAAGGAGAAATTTATAGTATTAACCTCTTTAGATTGCAATAAAATTACTTTAGCTAAAGTAGCTTAAATAATTGTGCGTTTTTCAATAATGTATTAAATGAAATATGCTCATTTAAAGTATATATTAAGGGTGTTATTCACCCTTTTTTTATTTGTTCTTTTCATCTTTATTCAAATTAAAACCCAAAATATATAATCCAAAAATAAATACAATAAATAATAATATGAATCCGAAAATCCCAATGCCTCCTTCACCATTTGAGTAAGGTTCATCAAATGCGTGTAAAGCATCAAAATGAGCCGATGCTCCACCTTGTCCACTTAAAGTATAACAACTAATAAGGGTCAAAATTATTAATGTGCAAAATTGAATTAGCCTATTATATTTATTCATTTTTTGAGAATTGAATTGTTTTGGATACATTTAAAATTTTTGACTTTAGCTACAATTACATTTATAATCTCTTATGTACTTATGATAAGATTCTCCCCAAGAAGATACCCCATCAATTTTAAAGACATTCCAATTATTTAATGGTACACCACAAAAAATATAAGGTTTTCCATAAATGTCATAATTATTCTGTTTGACATAAACAATTGCGAATCCAACGCCATCCATCAAGTAATATTCTACTTTTGTTAAGACGCTTGAACCGATACAGCTTACGTAGTCTTTAGCATCAAATAATTGAGTAACTGTACTATATATTTTTTGACAACTAACTGTATTTGCTGATTGTATTTTCCTTAATATCATTTTTTCCATAAAGTCAGTGTCATATGGATCAACGTATTGGTATTGAGTAGGTTGTCTAGGCTGATTATAAGGATTTTGAGAGTATGCAATCTGATAACTTATCAACAGTAAAAAGAAGATATGTATACATTTCATGAGTTTTATTTATTAGATTATACTAGGAATAATATTTCATTCATTAAAGTTATAGTAAAAAGACAAAGTAGGCAAATTTGCCTATAGAATTACTTGCCTTATTGCTCACTTTTGACAAGTGAGTTATCTTAAAGACAAAATATTCTTAATAGATTTTGGAAAGCATCTGCGTAAAATTCGTAAGGAACATGGATTTACACAGGAATCTTTAGCCTTTAAGGTAGGTATTGAAATATCTCAAATCAGTAGAATTGAGAGAGGAATATTAAATACATCAATATCTACAGTTTACGCTATAGCACAAGCAATAGACATACCAGTAATAGAATTATTCGATTTTGAAAAAGGAGCAAGAAAAAGCAGTGAGGTTAATGAGCTATAAATCCATTAATTCCTATTTTATTAAAAAAAACGAACTTCTATTTAGTATTAACATTATCACAAATATGAAAATTCAATCAATTATGAAGGCTTGTCATTCTCCCTATTATTAGCGATAATATCTACCTCAGATTTTACTTTACCAAGTTTCTTAGAATACCATTTTTTGACAGAATTACTTACAAAATCATTGAAACGATTTAATAGGTAAGCTCTAGTTTTTTTAAAGAACAACGGAGATAGCATGAATAATAGTTTAACAGCTAATGCTAATGCAGTATAAATAGGTTCTAAGCCATGACTTTCCCAATACGTAATTAAAATAAATGAAGTGGTTAAAGTAAAAGCTAGTGCCGAAACAAATATTATGATTTTATATCGGGTTTTATACTTTTTCTCAAGGTGACTACTCAAATTATTATGAAGTGAAATAAAAGTATTTAAATCACTTTCTAGCTTTCTATCTGGGTGCAGAGAACATAATTTTTTAAAAGCACACTTTAATATATACAAGTCGTTCAAACTCAATAAAGGAGATAAGGTATCAATAATTGAACTAGCAGTTAATTTGCAATCTCCATTCTTCAATAACTCTGAAACTATCTTATCTATTTTATCAACTGGCTCACTAGGATTATATTTTAACTCAGGAAATACTTTACTTATAAGATATTGTTCTTTCAAGGAACATTTTCTTATATAATTAGTGAGATTTTGAGTTTCAAAAGGTAAATCATGTAAACCCATTGCCAAAATTTCAATTATATTTTTGGAATAATGCAACCCCATTAAAGGAGCTTTTCCCTGTTCTTTTTTTACTAAAGAAATGACATCTTGTTTTTTGGAAATGAAAGCAGAAAAAGTAATTTTATCCATATCCGTAAATAAGGAATCTTTACTAATAACCGTATCAGTATTATTACCAGTCAAGAACTCATAAAAGAACAATTCTTTATTAGAACTACCCTTCTTTTTTTCTTCAATGTATTTATCTATTTCTAGTAGTAATCCCATATTAAATAAACCAAGGAACTCCATTTAATTTATCAATCATATCTTTATCCCAATCAGATACTTGCTTTAACTCACTAACAAGTTTTGCCATTATTGCAGGATAGAGTATTGTTACAGGCTTAGAGGAGGGGCGATAACTTCTATGTGATAAATGTGCAAAATGTAATGCGTGTTTTGACATATCTTCAATATCCTTGTAAGTTGAACGATTATCTCTCCTTATTAAAATAGGAGTTTTAGTAGGGGTTCCCAAATGTAATAACGCTTGGTTTTCAGATATTCTTATATATGTTCCTCTTTCTACAGGATTAGAACCTCTATCCTTATATATTTTATAATTATGACTGTAACTTAAATGAATAATACCAATCTGAATTTCGTAGTCTTGATATTTCTTTAAAGCATTTCCAATTGCTTTTATTTCATTCTTTTTACCAGCCGATTTAGTAAGATGAAATATAAGCCTAAATTCCTCACCTTTTTGTATGTTTTTGCTTGTTATTATTCTTTCAATAATATTAATCAAATGTTTTTCAAGATTAGCACTATAATCGTTAATATCACTAAGTTGAGTACATTCACCTGTTAAAAATTTACCTCTATAATCAATAACACTTGCAAACCCCATGACTCTTCTCTGATTGAAGTCAACAGTTGAGCTAATACCAATTATAACTTCAGATTTATCTTTTTGATCTTTCTCTATAGTCCATGCTGTACCACCAATTTTGGTATAAATATTCAAAGCTATAGCATCTAATATTTGTCTATTACTCTTTCTAATAGTTTCAATTAATATTTTTTGACTAGGCGTTTTTTGGTTAATTAACTTAGCCTTGAACTGAAAATATGGGGAACGACTAATTTCCTTTTTTTTGTCGTTCAACGATAAGATATGAACTACAATATCAAAGCCATCAACATTTAATTCTTTTAAAAGAGAAGAATAGGCATATGCAGCCTTATGGTTAAAAGTAATAACTTTTTGACTAATGTTAGGAATATGAAAAGTGTCTCTTAACGTATGAATTAATTTGGTAGAAAAAGACCCCACTGTTCCTTCATATTCACTAGGTGTAATAAATAGTACTTTTACTTCACCATCCTTAAATACATCATAAGAGGAAGGTCGTAATTCTTTGACCCTTTGATTGTAAAAACCTGTACCTGTAGATTCATTATAGAAATAGTATTGAGGCTTTTTTATTATTACAGTTTTGAAATTTGAATTAGGAAGATTGGTAAATAAAAAATCCTTTATTATTAAATTATCAGGAAGAGAATATTTTGAACGAACTGTTTTAAATTTCGTATGGAAAAAGTTTAAATTTTGAAATTCATCTACTTCACTATCTATTATTGTTCTATGATTTATGTATCTATTATTTTGTCCTGTAGCTTGAAGTAGACTTTTAATATTCTGCCTATTGCTTATTATTACACCTTCTCTATTTCTTTTCCATAATCTTGTGTCTATATTATTTTCTGAATACTCATCATCATTAAATGTCAATATAGGTTTATATACCTTCCTAATAGAAACAAAATATATAATTTTGCCTGTATTTTCAGAGTTAAGAAATTGAAAGGAAAACTTTAATATAGGTTTTTCTCGTATCCCAATTCCATTAAAACTTGATGTATCAGAATTTAATACAAGTTCCCAAATATGAGAGTACTTTCTTTTATATACTTCTCTACCACGGGATTTCATCAAACTAACAAAACTATTCTCTAACATACTACACCAAACAGTAGGATTATTTTGAGAATCTATATTTATAGATTTAAAATCTTTTGGTAATGTTGAGTAATCATCTCTAAGAGACCAGCAATAAATAAAGTCATTATTTAAGTTGTAATCTTTACTTTTATAAAAGACTAAATTAGGGTATTCATCTCTCATTTTTTTAAGAGCTTCCCAATCACCATTATATGGTTTACTATAAATGTTTACCTCATTCTTGTTAGTTATGATTTCGAAGGTGTTAAGCGTTTTCATATTGAAAAAACCTCACATATTGTGCCATGCCAATAATCAAGCATGATATTGATATTTTTTACATATACTGTCAGGTTACATATGTCAAAAGTGTCTTTTGTCAGAAATAACAATGACAAAATGGCAAACATGAATAATTATATTGTCGAACTTTAATGATAGGTCAATAAAGAGAGACCACCTACAAGAAGACGGGGGATAATATGAGATTTTTGGTATGTACCCCCTCTTTTCTGAATAGATAGATTATTAGGAAATAAAAAAATTATTAGAGATAAAACTTTATATTATCGGGAATATTTAGGGAAAGTATAAAATAAAAATAGCCTAACTGATTGATTATCAGAAGGCTATTTTATTTAGTGGTCGGGGTGGCAGGATTCGAACCTGCGGCCCCCTGCTCCCAAAGCAGGTGCGCTAACCGGGCTGCGCTACACCCCGAATTGAGTTGGATAATTTGTTTCAAATCCCCTCTCTTCGGAAATCCACTCATCTGAGCGGTGAGGGCGGGATTCGAACCCGCGGTACCCTATAAAGGGTACGTCAGTTTAGCAAACTGGTGGTTTCAGCCACTCACCCACCTCACCGTCCTGGTTAAAGGATTGCAAAGATAGTCGCTAGGATACTGTTAAACAAGTCTTTTGCTAAAAAAAAGAAAACTATTTTTAATAACAGCGATCCGCCTTGTCTAGGCTCCAATTAATACGGCGGTTTCCAACAAAATGTTGTCTGATGTAAAATACATTTATTGTTTCCGATAGGTTCTTTGTCTGTTTCATTTTAGCTCAATTACTCGAGTAATTAACTGGTCAATTACTCGGACGACATTTTATTGATTATCAAAAATTATATTTTTCTGAATTCTTCTTCAAGAAAGTCAAGCATCGCCAGCTATACTTGACTTTCTTTCAATGCCAATGAAAATAATATTTATTTAGTTTACTTCGATTACATATGTCCAAGTACTTAGCATTACTTTTATTTCATTTTTAACAAAAAAAGCAATGACCTTTTAACTTTGTTGGGTCAAATTCTTTGCTAGTTTAACCATCCTTTTCGACTTAAGATCGTATAGGTATAGAATCTAGCTTTATTTTTTTAAACATTTATAATTTATACGAAAATGAGTAATCCTTGGCATGATGTAAGTATCGGTGGACAGGCCCCTGAATATGTCGATTCTATAATAGAAATTCCTAAAAACACGAGAGCTAAATACGAGCTTGATAAAGAGAGCGGTTTGCTGAAATTAGATAGAGTGCTTTATGCTTCTATTTATTATCCTGCAAATTATGGCTTTATCCCACAAACTTATTGTGATGATAAAGATCCTTTGGATATCGTCGTTCTTTCGCAAATCAACATCATTCCGATGTGCATCGTTAATGCCAAAGTAATTGGTGTGATGCGAATGATTGATGGGAATGAAAAAGACGATAAAATCATTGCAGTGGCAAGCCACGATATGAGTGTTAATCACATTGAAAATATCGATGAAATGCCTAAGCATTTCTTTAAAGAATTGAAAAACTTTTTTGAGGATTACAAGAAGCTTGAAAACAAGGAAGTAATCGTTGAGGACTTTCAAAATAAAAACGTGGCTTTAGACATCGTCAATAAAAGCATCGAAGACTACAAGAAAAAATTTGGAATTGACCAGGAACTGATGAATTCTTTGGAATACGCTAATTAATCCAGTTTTGGTTTTTTGGTCAGTTGGTATTGAGCATGCAATTTTCAAGGCCGTTTGAGCATGCTGTATTGAGCATGCAATTTTCAAGACCGTTTGAGCATGCTGTATTGAGCATGCAATGCTCAACTACTGACATAAAAATTCAACCTCTGTATCTGCTTAAAATATGAGTAGATACAGAGGTTTTTCTTTTGTGTTACTTTATTACTTATATCGAGCTTCCTTATAATGTCCAGACTACTTAAGACAAAACGGTTTCCAATACCGATAAAGATTTCAATTCGGGGAAGTTACTGATTTGATGTTCGTAATAGCGAATAAGCCATTGCAGCATTTCTTTTCGGTTCTCTCTTGTTATTGGAGTTTTTAAAATGGTCATGATGTCCTTTCCAAGCATTTTAGAAAGCAGCTCACTCATTTGGACACTCATCACCAAACTTCTAGTGATAAGCTGTGGAGGAGCTGCAAAAACTCCATCTGTCAAGCTAAACTGACTGTTTTCTTCTGTGAAATTGTTATTGGGGTAAAATCCCAAGTATTTGGTGAGATCCAACAGAAAATAAATCGAGAAATTTCCCAAATTTCCTTCTGTTTGCTCCAAAAAATCTATTGTATTGGAAAGGAATTCAAATAAGGCAGAATTGGCCTCTTGTTCTTTTATTGATTTGCTCAACACCTCGCTGATGAAAATGGCCAAACTGCTTTTAATGACATCGAATGGAATGGATTGAAATACCAAATCTGGTCCGTATTCTTTGATGCGGTGAATGTCTCCAGTCATTTTTTCATAAACAACCATATTCAAACGTGTCAAGGGCTGAAAAAAAACCGCTTTGTTCTTCGGTTTTGAACTGCGAACGCTGTTGATGATGTAGGTTCGAATACCAAGGGCTTCTGTATATATCTTGCATATTATACTCGTCTCAGAGTATTTTATGTGGGACAGAACGATACCTTGGGTTTTTTGAAGCATATTTTAATGGTACTCTCGGCTGCGCCTTTGTTGTTGGTACCTTGCCTGTGGCAACTTTTGGTACTCTTGGCTGCGCCTTCGTTGTTGGTACGGTTTTGTTGACCTTCGGTAAACTTTACCTGTTGGTTTTTTTTCTTGCTTTGGTACTCTCGGCTGCGCCTTCGTTGTTGGTACGTTGCTTGTGGCAACTTTTGGTACTCTTGGCTGCGCCTTTGTTGTTGGTACGGTTTTGTTGACCTTCGGTAAACTTTACCTGTTGGTTTTTTTTGTCATTGCTTTTGTACTTTTTGGTACTCTCGGCTTCGCCTTTGTTGTTGGTACTTTGCCTGTGGCAACTTTTGGTACTCTTGGCTGCGCCTTCGTTGTTGGTACGGTTTTGTTGACCTTCGGTAAAGTTTACCTGTTGGTTTTTTTAGTCATTGCTTTTGTACTCTTGAGTATTCTCGGCTTCGCCTTCGCTGTTGGTACGTTTTTTTTAGTCCTTGCTTTTGCTATCAAAAATCGACTAAATCTAAATTATTAATGTTCCACGCCGCCTGGTCCGTGGACATGGCCGTGGTCGATTTCACTTTCTGTCGCAGCTCTTAATTCGACGACTTCACCTTTGAAGTGAAGGTCTTTTCCAGCCAATTGGTGATTGAAATCCATGGTGACTGTTTTTTCACCAACGGCGACCACCTTGGCTCTTAATGGATGGTCCTGATCGTTTCGCATATTTAAATAGGAACCCACTACCAAAACATCAGACATAATTTTACCGTCTACCATGAAATTTTCTATTGGCAAAGCACCTATCTGGTTTTCATCAAGTGGACCGTAAGCATCTTCAACTTTTAAAACAAAATCGAAAGAGTCGCCTTTTGATTTTCCCATTAGATTCGATTCAAACTTCGGCAATAAGTTGCCATGTCCAACCATAAAAACCAATGGCTGATCTGCCCCCACTTTTTCGATCGTTTCAGCATCGGCTTTGCTTTCTTTCAATTCATAACTAAGACTGACTACGGTGTTGTTTTCGATTTTCATTGTTTGGTTTTTTGGATTTTTTGGCTTGTTAGTTTTCTCCCTCTGGTCGACACGGCTTTGTATTAAATATCCCAAGATCTGAACATCTAAATTTCTATTGTTGAACGTTGGATTATGGTCTTGAAACCCGCGTGAGGGATAGTAGCGGTTACCCCACAGGAGCTGCCCTAGGCAAGCGACGAGGAGTAAAAGCGGATAGCCTGACCGTAAGGCACGCCAAAAAAAAAGACATTAGATACTAGCCAATAGACGCATTTTTTTATTTCAAAAGAGTCCATTTAATTGGGCGGAAACTTTGTTAATCACAATGCCGAGGTCTTCTTGACTGTCGGCATAATTGATTTTGTCTGCTTCTATGATAAGCAATGGCCCCAAATCATAGGATTCGATCCAATTTTCATAGTATTCATTGAGTCTTTTCAGGTAGTCGAGGCGAAGGTTTTCTTCGTATTCACGACCTCTTTTTTGTATTTGACTAACCAAAGTAGGGACGCTGGCTCGGAGATAAATTAATAAATCCGGTGGTGTAATGTGTCTTTGGAAAGTTTCAAATAATTGACAATAATTGTCATAGTCTCTTGCAACCATTAACTCCATATGGTGGAGGTTGGGAGCGAAGATTTTTGCATCTTCATATATCGTACGATCTTGGATAACGGGTTTGCCGCCTTTGCGAATATCTCGCATTTGATTGTATCGACTATTTAGGAAGTATACTTGCAGATTGAAAGACCATCGTTTCATGTCCTTGTAAAAATCCTGTAAATATGGATTGTTCTCAACATCTTCGTAATGAACTTCCCAGCCAAAATGTTTGGCAAGTAATCTAGCTAGAGTTGTCTTGCCAGCCCCGATATTGCCTGCAATGGCTATGTGTTCGATTGTTTTTTCTGTGGGCATTAAATTATGTTTATTAATTCTAGAAATTATCGAAGTGTTGACCAGATATTAGATTTTCGATTTTGGACTAACAAACTAAATGGTGTTGTTAAAACAGCCTAATAGTTTATAATGATTTAGAAATCAAGCTTCTAAATTGTTATATCTGGTACTTACAACCAGTTTCAAATGTCTGGTCATTATGTTATCGATAATTACGCCCTAATAATACGACTACTTTTCAAAAACCGCCTACTTTTTCATTAAAAAAGGATACGCTTCAGGAGTTTTTAATGCAATCCCTGTTCCTCTTACTACGGCTCTTAATGGATCGTCAGCAATGTGTACAGGTAATCGGGTTTTTTGTGAAAGTCGTTTATCAAGTCCTCTTAGCATCGCACCTCCACCAGTCATGTATATACCAGTTTTGTAAATGTCAGCTGCCAATTCAGGTGGGGTTGATTCCAAAGCTCTTAATACAGCTTCTTCTATTTTGGAAATAGATTTGTCCAAACAATTGGCTATTTCAGAATATCCGATCATAATTTGTTTCGGAACTCCTGTCATTAAATCTCTTCCGTTGACTGGATAATCCTCTGGTGGTTCTTCCAAATCCACAAGAGCAGCACCAATGTTGATTTTTATATTTTCTGCAGTACGTTCTCCAATCAAAATATTGTGCTGACGACGCATGTAGTCAACTATATTCATGGTGAAATCATCACCGGCAATTCTGATGGATTCATCGCAAACGATTCCCATCAGGGCGATTACTGCAATCTCTGTGGTACCACCACCGATGTCAATAATCATGTTTCCAACCGGTTCTCCTACGTCAATCCCTATACCCAAAGCGGCTGCCATGGGTTCGTGGATCAGATAGGTTTCTTTCGATCCTGCTCTTTCCGCAGAATTGAATACTGCTCTTTTTTCTACTTCGGTGATTCCTGAAGGGATACAAATCACCATTTTGTAAGAAGGTGAAAACCATTTCTTTTTGGGATAGATCATTTTGATCATTTCCCTCATCATTACTTCAGCCGATTCGAAGTCGGCAATAACGCCGTCCTTGAGTGGACGGATGGTTTTAATATTCTCGTGAGTTTTCTCATGCATTTGCATGGCCATTCTTCCGACGGCAATAACTTTACTCGTGCTTCTATCCAAAGCAACTATCGATGGTTCATCAACTACAATTTGGTCTTTGAAGATTACCAATACATTGGCTGTTCCTAAATCGATAGCGATTTCATGTGTTAAAAAATCAAATAAGCCCATTAAATTTTCCTCAAATTAGAAATGATTAATTAGAATAAGTTCGTGGCACAAAAAGTGGAATGCATAAAGTTATGTCACAAAAGTACAAAATAGATTTAACAGTCCCTATAAATCACTGTGTTAGGTTAAAAAAAAAATCTAAATTGGTACACATCTGCGCTGGCGCTGGATTTTGGTTTTTGGTACGGTGCTTCGCTCCTTTTGGTACACTCGGCCTGCGGCCATTGTTGTTGGTACGGCTTTGTTGAACTTTCAGTCAACTTTGCCTGTTGGTTTTTTTTGTAGATTATATACTTTGGTCGAGTCAAATTCAAGCGATGATTTTTGGGTTTTTGGTACAGCGCTTCGCTCCTTTTGGTATACTCGGCCTGCGGCCATTGTTGTTGGTACGGCTTTGTTGACCTTTCGGTCAACTTTGCCTGTTGGTTTTTTTTGTAGATTATATACTTTGGTCGAGTCAAATTCAAGCGATGGTTTTTGGTTTTTTGGTACAGCGCTTCGCACCTTTTGGTACACTCGGCCTGCGGCCATTGTTGTTGGTACGACTTTGTTGACCTTCGACAAAATTTGACTGTTGGATTGGTTTGAAGATTATATAATTGGTCGATTCAGATTGAAGCGATGGACTAAGACTTAGCCTTTGGTTTGGCTTTGTTGAGCTTTATGGACAATTTTGTCTATTGGTTTTTTATTTGTTAACGATTTAAATGCCTTATCTTTCTTGCATAAATATATAGAATGGGCAATAATTCTTTCAGGCTGGAATGGGCAATACCCAAAGGGAAATTTGAAATTTCATTAAAGGATCGTATCTTTTTAATGGGTTCATGTTTCAGTGAAAATATTGGTTTGAGTTTGTTGAAATACAAATTTCAAAGTCTTCAAAATCCCTTTGGAATCGTTTTCAATCCGGCTTCTATCAAATTGGGTATCGATTGTTTGTTTAGTCAAAAAGTATTTCAGCAGGAGGACTTGTTGTTTCATGATGAAATTTTTCTAAGTCTTCAGCATCACAGTTCTTTTTCCAATATGGATTCGGAGGCTTGTTTGGATGGAATAAATTCTACTTTGATCGAAGCCAGAAATTTCATTAAAAAGGCTGATGTGTTTATTTTTACGCCCGGTACTGCTTTGGCCTATAAATATCGTAAAAACAGTGAATGGGTTGCCAATTGTCATAAAATACCAGCGAAAGAGTTTGAGCGTTCTTTTTTAAATGTGCAGGATTGTATAGCTGCTTTTGAATCGGTGATTGAAAACATTGAAAAGACCAACCCAAAGGCCAACATTCTATTTACCATCAGTCCCGTTCGGCATTGGAAGGAAGGCATCCCAGATAATCAAAAAAGCAAATCGATCTTGCATTTAGCTATTCGATCAATTGTGGAATCAAGAGGCAATTGCGATTACTTTCCTTCTTATGAAATTATGATGGACGATCTGCGAGATTATCGATTTTACAAACCAGATTTGATCCATCCAAATAAAACGGCCATTGATTATATCTGGAATAAGTTTGCGGAGACTTATTTCACCCAAGAAAGTATGGATTTTATTGATGAAATTTCAAAGCTTCAATCCTCGCTCAATCACCGGCCGAGGTTTCCCAAATCTCCCAATCACCAAATGTTTCTAATGAATTTAAAAGCTCAAATTGCCAATTTGGAATTGACTTATCCTGAAATGAATTTTTCGGCAGAGCAAGAAAGCTTGAAACAGGGTTTGGTTCCACCTGTTGCTTAAAGCCTAAGTTCCAAACAAGCTCTTAGCTTTTTTGCTTTTTCAACCATATAAGAATCGGTCAACCATAAACCAAGGTTGTTTTTTCTAAAATGAATAATGACCTTCGCTTTTTTACAAGTTTCTGCATCTGGAAAGAATGGAACGCCATTAAAAATCCAAGTAAAAATTCTTAACCATTTTGCTAATCCAGGAAACCAAGTTTTATTTAATTCAATGGATTGTAAGTCATTGTAGGCGTAAAAGCCCGAATTTTGTTCGGTTTGCTCATCAATCAATTGAAATCCATTGTCAAGAAGTTGGAATTCAATTTTGGGATTTTTCTTCAAAATAATAATTTCACTACTCATGTTACCAGATGTTAATTGCTTGTTGTGAATTACTGATTAGCATTATTAATTTACAAATAAAAACAATTGAATCAAAACGGTTGAATGAGAAATCTTCGAGTTCCATTATGGGAAGGGGTTAAATAATTTTACTAAAAAACAGATAAAAATCGAACACAGGCCTTTGGCTTTTGGGGAAGTCTAGGCCATCTTGATCATCAAGTAAAATGATGGCTGGGGACAGGCTCCAATTAACTTCTCAAATAGACCTTGATAAAATTGAACAGTTCTTGCAGCAGGGCGAACCAACTGATTTTACTAAAAACCACATTTTCATTCAATTCCACGACCACTGTTGACAATTTTAAGTCTTTGTTTTTTGAAACGGCTACTAGAAATTCCAAATCGAAAAGGAAGCGATCGATGTTGGTATCTAGAAAGGTTTGCTTGCTGCTTATTTTGAATCCTTTCAATCCGCACTGTGTATCGTCTGTGGGCAGGCTGAAAGTTTTTTTCAAACACCAGCGAAAGAACCTGGAGATGATTTTTCTGAACCAAGGGACGTTCTCATAATATTGGGCATCGCGATAGCCAACGGCGACATCATTTCCTGATTCCAAGGATAGATAAATGTCGATCATGCTTTGAGTGGTAAAAGGAAAATCATTGTCGGTCAGGATTAGCGTCTCTGCTGTGGCTTTTTCGACTCCATATCTCAAGGCGTATCCCTTGCCACGATTGACATCGTATTCGAAATATTGAAAATTTTCGATTTGATTCTTCAGAAACTGTATGGATTCAGCCTTGGGTTTTTCGGCGGATCCATCGTCTACCAAAATCAATCCTGCTGATTGCCCCAATTGTTGTTCAAAAGCTTGGAAAGCTTGGAACAATACCTTTTCCCAATCCTTTTCAGGATTGTAATTGGGAACAATTATCTGGATCAAATTTTCTTTAGTGGGCGGCACACTGCAAAGTAAGTCATTTTTGTTGAAACAAGGCTGTCAGTCTTAGAGAGAGCAGGGCTTGGCCTCTTTCTTATTCTCAAGGCACATATTTATATATCCCTCCAATTTTTGAGCCTTTTACCTTGATCGAATAGATTTCTTGGTCGAAAGGAGGTTTGTTTTTCATAAATTTCTTATGCTCTCGTTTGAATCGATAGTTTGATATATAATAACCTCGATCTTTTTTCTCGTAATTATATTTGAATCTTTTCCTGTCGGCTGGTTTTAGCATATATAAGTTACTGACTGACGGCCAACCTGCACCACGAACATAAATCGTATCCGACTGATCTATCAGCAACAGTTCCTCATATAATTGTTTGTAACTGTTGCACCAATAATCCATTTCCATTCTTTTGACAATGTTGTGATCGACCAGTTTGTTGAAATAGACATTCTGATGTGGGTGAAACCTGATCATAAAAATCAAAACTCCCACTAAATTGATTGCGAACAAAAAGCACAATACTTTTCCAATTTTATTGAAATTGCTGCCCGCCTCTGCTTTTTGCCATTTCACAAAAGCAGCCTGTAAACCAACCAATGCTGTTGCGAGAAAACCTACATAAATAAAATACATTTGCCTCCAGCCATCGTACATCACAGACTCGAGAAGAATAACCGCTCCCAATGGACCGATAAAAAATGCAAGAAAAATCAAGTCCATTCGCTCCTTGCTGTTTTTGTATATCTTGATATTGCTAAGGGTAAAATTTTTCAAGATTTTAAAGGCACCGAGCAAAAACAAAAGACCAAAAGCAATGGGAGTTGTGGCAAACAACCAAGATGGAATGTAATGCCAAGGTAGATCTGCCGCTTTTATATATTTATTCCAATACAGTACTTCCGAATTCCAGCGGAATTGTTTCATGTTATCCCAAACAATTATGAAATTGTCCAATGGGGCTTCCCATAAAAAAGGCCACATTTGAATGCTCACAAAAATAAAGGCAATTGGATACAAGAGCAGTAAAGCAATGCGCGGCAATAGATTTTTTGATTTGGAATCTTTCGGACCTGCCTTATTAGATAGTGGATATACAAAATCAATCAGCAAAAAGATGATCGTCAAAACCGGAATACATATACCGACCACTCTTGCATTTATCAGAAAAGCACAACAAATGGCATGAAGCAAACAGGAAATCAGTGTTCTTTTTTCTAAAAATCGAATACAAGTATAGACACTAATAAGGAACCATGAAAAGGTGACGAGGTCTTTGGGATTGTAAAAGGAGTGTCCAAATATTCGCGGACTGAGCAGCAAACAAATGGCGGCTAACAAGCCCCATTTCCAGCTATCGAATCGCCATTTTAGCATTTTATAAAAGAAAATCACGCTTATAAAAAACAGGAAAAACACGGCGTAGTGGCGCAATAGATATTGAGATCGATGGTCTTTCTCTTGAATATTTAGAACTTTTCTTTCAAGCCAAAAGCAAGTTAACTGAAATATCACACCGTAATCCCGGTCCCTGTAGGTCTTTAAATCTTTGTCTGAAACTTCTTCGTCAAATATTTTACCATCGTAATATTCATTGATGTATTGCCAAGAAACCAGTCCATGATTTCTTTGCCCGGGTTCGTCCCAACTGATTCCATAATCGGGAACGATCCATATTCCAAGGAGAAAATAAAGTCCAAAAAACAAGCAGACCACTTTTGTTTGACCAAAAGAGTTGAGCAATGCATTCATCTTTTTCAACAAATCTTTCATTCTGCCTTTTCCTTATTTGATCCGATGAAACGATTTTCAAAAGCAAAGCGTTTCAAATAAAAATTGTAAAAAAACACGGAGCCTGTTTCAATGATTTTAGGGTAATACTTGTTTCCATTCCAGATGGCCAAATCCCCTATAAAATATATTATGACTGTTCCGATCAACAAACCACCTAAAGAAACGGCAAGCGATAAAGCAAAAGCAGTGCTTAGTTTCCTATTTAACTCAAAGACAAACTTTTTATGGAGAATGAAATTGGTCAACATTCCACATGGTCGAGAAATTAAATTGGCTGCTACCCTACCCATATAAACATCGGCCAACAGTGTATAGATCACATAATCCACAATGGTTGCAAAGACAGAAGAAATTGCAAATTTCCCTTTAAGCAGCAGTAGATTTTTTAACTCGGCGATATTCATTGTGTGCAAAGTTAGTTTTTTTTGCTTTTAGAAAAGAGAAAATGGGTGTTGGTTGTTGGAAGCAGCCTGCCTTCGGTGGCTGGAAGCCGCTGTGTTTCCCGTTTGCAAAGCTGGAGCTTGGAACGTACCGGGTTTTATGATCGGGCGGCTGAAAGCCAATGTGTATTCCGTTTGCCAAGCAGGTGCTTGGAACGAACGAAAAAAAGAAATCTAGACTAGAACCTAAATTATCAGCTTATAAATGAACAAAAAATTCAAATATTTGTTGATGATTTGCGTTTTAGCGAATGAAATGTATTAAATAAACGATAAAATTTTTAAGATATGGCAATTAGATTAGGGGACATTGCGCCCGATTTTACAGCAGTTACAACGGAAGGAACCGTAAATTTTCATGAATGGCTAGGAGATTCTTGGGGCTTGTTGTTTTCTCATCCGGCTGACTATACTCCTGTTTGCACAACAGAATTGGGAAGAACAGCTCAATTGAAAGCTGAATTTGAGAAGAGAGGTGTAAAAGCAATTGTGGTTAGTGTGGATGATTTGGAATCTCACAATGGCTGGATTCATGACATCAATGAGACTCAAAATACGACGGTAAACTTTCCTATAATCGCAGATCCGGAGAAAAAAGTGGCAGAATTGTATGACATGATTCACCCGAATGCCTCAACTACCATGACGGTTAGATCAGTTTTCATCATTGCTCCAGATAAATCTGTTAAGTTGACATTGACTTATCCAGCAGCGACAGGAAGAAATTTTAATGAAATTCTAAGAGTGATTGATTCTTTGCAATTGACTGCTAAGCATAGTGTAGCGACACCAGCTGATTGGAAAAATGGGGAAGATTGTATTGTTTCTCCAGCGATTAAAACGGAAGATATTCCTGCTAAGTTTCCAAAAGGACACAAGGTGATTAAGCCTTATTTGAGAACGACACCGCAACCGTAGAGACGGTTTTCGGTTTTCGGCTTTGGACAGGTGGTTTGTGATTATTAATTGACTAATTATTGATTCTGCTTCTTGTAGTTTCTGCAATGGCATGTGTCACGCAATATCGTCGACCAAAGGAGCCTTAAAGATCAAGCGAACCCAATACCGAAAACCAAATACCCAATACCCGCTCGCACAGCGAGCATAAAAAAATAAAAGGCCGTTTGTCCATCCGACAACGGCCTTTGGTATTTTTCGTCGTTAGACGCTTCATACCCACGCGTACATATACATTAATATTTTAAATTTTTGGATGACAACCAAAAGAATTTGGAGGCATCTCATCTGTGTAATATCTACACAACAAGCATACTAAGACCGTTTATTTTTGAAGGGGAAATGATTGGCGGCAAGCATTATAAGCGCCAAAAAAGAGAGGATGATGTAAAAAACGAAAATTAAGAAGTTGGTCTCCATAGTGGCTGCATATTTTATAAAACATTTTACGGAGGGTAGCATCAAAAGGTTACCAATTCATTTTATCTAAGGTTTCAAAGATCATCCTTGTTTTGTGCTTCAGGACCTATTTTACCTGACTTGATCCACGGCTCAACATTTACTATTTACTCCAGATTATTGGTTTTTTTGAAATGATTGGATAAGCTTGACAAACTAAGCTGGCTTTAGTCCACAATGTTTGTATTATTTTAGTTTTAGTATCTTTGATAAGAAGATGAGTCAACCCAGGCATATATCATGATATGAATCCTTTCTCTTCCTGTTTGTCTGGTTCAATTACCCTTTTTGAATTTAGCAAAGCCAAGATGCTTTAGAATTTCTGCTTTGCAGGCATTGAGGTTCACAATAACCTTTGACCTTAAAAATTGAAACCATGAATTACAAATTTTTACCAATTTTATTCCTTTTGATGCTCTTTGCTGCTTGCGACAAAGGAGATGAATCAATTGAGGGTGATCCGAACGACCCGAATAATCCTAACAACCCAATCGATGTGGAGCCTGGCAATTACTATTTGCTCCCGGGAGAATGTATTGCTGTGGAAGTCGATAGGAATGGTATTGTAACAGAATTGCTTTGGTATGAAAATGAAAAAATGTATGTAGAAGTATCGTTTGGTTCAGGGAATCGACATTACATTGATGAAAATGGACTCATTGAAAAAATTGAACTCTATATAGTTGATGATGAAATATTTAGCACTTCAACCTATACTTACAATAGCGATGGTTTTCTTGTACAAGAAGTTTTCGTTTGGGATGGTGGTCAAATAACAAGCGATTTTTCTTACAATGGCAATTCTCCTTGTAGTCTCAACTTGTTAACTTTTTTGGATGAAAATTGCAGTCATGAATATACAACCAGTGGTGGTACTTACAAAAAAGTTTTGTTTGATTCAAAAAAGGATCCAACAGGAAAGATTTGGCCCTATAATGGAGACGGAGGTAATTTACATAATATGATCGAGGATATAAATGTCAATTCTTCGGGAGATTCCACTCACATCAAAAGAACCAATATGGAATACAATGAATTTGATTACCTAACGAAATACAATGAGGTGAAAGAACAATTTTCAGATGGAGTATTAACTAGTACCAAAACATATACAGTGAATCATACCTTATTTTGCATTCAATAGGTTTTAAAATCGCTGTACAAAAAGAAAGCCCAAATCCCGTTAACAGGATTTGGACTTTCTTTTTTTGTGGAGAATATCGGAGTCGAACCGATGACCTCTTGACTGCCAGTCAAGTGCTCTAGCCAGCTGAGCTAATCCCCCAAATAGATAATAAGGTCGCAAATATAGGCTTTCTGTTGAAATATCTTTGATTTTGCAAGGAATTTCATTCTGCGTGAAATTGGGTGGATTTTGGGGTAGAATGGGGGGATTGTTTGTAAATTGTTTGTAAATCTGCACTATGTAAAAATCATCGAGGTACATAAACCAAAGTGTTTATGTCCAACATCAAATCGTTTTTAGATTTAAGAAGAA
>CALBCY010000333.1 GCA_937927195.1 uncultured Chitinophagales bacterium | reverse complement strand
GTATGAGATTGGCTGAGGCATATGCCAAAGGTGGGAAAGAGTTGGGTAAATACCTTTCCAAGAAAGCCTTCAAATAAAGTGCATTTTTTATGGATAAAATGATAGATCGAAATGATCGCCCCATAACCCTCAGCCCAGAGCATCTTTGATGCTCTGGGCTGAGGGTTATGGGGCGATCATTTCGATCTTTCATTTTATCCATAAAAAATGCACTTTATTTGAAGGCTTTCTTGGAAAGGTATTTACCCAACTCTTTCCCACCTTTGGCATATGCCTCAGCCAATCTCATACCTGTATCGAAATCCATTCCAAATGCCGTTGAGCCCGGAATTCTTGACATCTCCATTTTTAACAATTGTTTGTCTGTTTTCTTATCAATGAAAATATAATTCAAAGTGATTTCTGCCGCCCTCTTTGTAATACCTATATTCCAACCTGGTTCGGTGAAAACTGTTTGAACAATCAATTTTATTGTGGCATCATCGTCACCAACTGAAGCACTTACGCCAGCCTTTTCAAGCGTTTCATTCAACAAGGTCTCAAACTTTGGCTGAAAACGATCTTGACGATCACTAACCCAAGCCTTTGCCCATTTTTCTCCACTTCCAGGCTCTTTGTCATCTCTTTTTGCGATGCCATCCTTGATGTATTTGGCTTCGTCATTGTATTTTCCGACAGTCATCCCGTCATAATCGTATTCGATATCCAATGTCTTAACACCACTTAAGGCATCAAGTTTCCCTTTCAAAATTTTGGTTTTTTGAGCAAAAACACTTCCAGTACCCAATATCAAAAAGGTTACCATGCTTAGAACAATCGTTTTTAATTTCATATTGATTTATTTTTCGTAGTAAAATATTAATAATTTATATAAAAAAATACTATAAGAAATATTTATTCCGATTATTTATCATTTTTTTCTGCAAACGATTCAATTATTTTAGGAACCACTTCAGCATATTTTTCATTCCATTTGTTCCAAGTCCATATAACCAATTGATAATAATGTTGCTTGCCTTCTAGGTGTAAAATATTGTAATCGATTATTTCATTGATCCGATCACTGCCAACTTTTGCTTGCAATTGCAAGTGCTGCCCTTTTAAGCCATTTAATTCAAAAGTTTGTGTGAGTTCAATGGTGTCCGGATTGCTTAAATGTGGCGCAGCTAATAAATCATGAATGGACTTGGCGGCATATTTTGAGAGATCGTTTTGTTTTTCAGCTTTGTCAAACTGTTCGACTATCAAGTAAAAATTTCTAAACTGGTTGCCATATTGAAAAGGAGTGTTTTGGGAAAGACTTTCCATTTTTTCCAAATAATCAGGCAACTCCAATTGGAAATTGCCATCTTGGAATGTTTTCCATTCTTCTTTGTAAGTGCATTTGTTAAATAGTGAAATGCAAAGAACGGCAAAAAGTAGTATTTTGAAATTATTCATGTTCTACAAAGATATTTAATAATCATTAAGATCTATAAAATGGAATTCTGGTTTGAAAATATTGATTCAGTATTTTATCAATGATCAGATAAACGAGGACAATCTAATTCTTTTAATAAAACCTTAAACTTTAGATTAAAGTTTAAAATGAAATTGGAAACCAATTTTAGAAATAAAAAAAGGGTTTCTATTCTTGATAGAAACCCCCGCTGACATAGCGATCACAAAAAATGCTAACACAAAAAATGAAATCTTTACCAGATGAACTGGTTCAAATAATACTATGAGAAATATTACGAGATTTCAATCGTTTTCTTGACTGGTTTTGCTGCCTCTAATTTGGCAATGGTTAAAGTCAAAATTCCATTTTCATAAGAAGCTTCGACCGAGTCTTTGTTCGTTTTGTCGCTCAAAGTGAAAGTTCTTTTGAAATCTCTTCTCTTAAACTCTCTTTTGATGACTTTTACATCTGGACTTGCACTTGGTTGATCTGCAGTTTCTTGCGGATCAAGATCGGCTTTGGCTTGCTCAACTTTGCTTTTCGCTGAAATTGTTAGAAACTCACCTTCAATTTTGATGTTAAAGTCCTCTTTGTTCCAGCCAGCAGCTTGAAGCTCCAAAGTGTACTCATCGTCAGACTCCGTAATATTTACTGGAGCGTGTTTACAAATTGAAGAATGGTTTTGATGGCCAGTTGCCGGTGTGAATAACTCGTCGATAAACTTGTTTAAATCGTTGGCAAATGCATTTGGTTGACTTCTGAATTTTCTATTTCTGTTCATGATATAATATTTAGGTTATAAAATTTTAATTATTGATAAAATGAAAGGACTTTGTGAAAGCCCGTCCTTTGCCTAATTATGGTCAATTGCTGTGCCATGGCAAAAAATGAGCTGAAATTCAGAAAAATTGACAATTGTGATGACAAAAAGGCAGTTTTGCTACAGTTTTAAGTGACAAAATGACAATTTACTTGTTCGGTCTTTGGTTTCCCCTTGCCGGTCTTGCGCCCCCTTTCAGCGTCCTCGACGCTGAAAGGGGCGAGAACCGCTCTTCTTTTGAGAAAAAAAATGCCCCACAATGCAAACATTGCGGGGCATATATTGGTCTAATTCTACAATCAAACCGTGTATGAATTTTATCAGTTCAAAACCAAACGATTATTTCAGCATAACTCTTTTACTTGTTTCTCCTGCAGCATCCGTGATTCTATAAAAGTATAATTCTTTTTGAAGATCAGATAAGTCAACTTTTACTGAATATTGTCCAGCAGTCTTTTCTTCTTCCAATATGCTTTTGACCAAATTGCCTTTTCTGTCATACAAATCGATTTTTACCATCCCACTTTCTAAAACCTCATAGTCCAATGTACTTTGACTAGAAGCTGGATTTGGATAAGTCTTTACTGCTCTTTGAACTTCTCCTTTTTTACCTTTCTGGTCAAATGACTGCATTTCAAAATCAGAATTTGGATCCAATAATAAGAAGCCAGGACCTTCTAAAAATTTCATAATTTTGTGACTCTTTCTATTCATTCTTTCTTCGTCAAATTTATCTCCCAAATGTTTTTGAGCTATGGCTCTAACATCATTCTTCCAAGTTTCTGAATTGTTTTTTAATGGTACCAAATACTCAGCAATTTCTGTTTCGTATTTGTCTGCCAATACTTTCAATTCTTTGAACTTTGTTTTGTGCTCTTCAGATTTACCATCGCATTTTTCCCCATCCTTGCCTTCGCATTTTCCTTTTTCTCCTTTGAAATGATCACCTCTTTTTCCATGTCTTCCTTCTTTAAATTTTCTCAATCGACTTCTCAATTCATCAATTTTCTCTTGGTCTTCTGAAGAAATTTTATTGTCTAACAAACTTCGCTGGCTTTTTGCAAGTGGAAGGATATTTTGAGTGAAATAGGCTTGCATTTCAGTTCTTAAAGCTTCGTGTTTTTCACCTTTCATGCCACGGTGATGTCCTCTTTTATGCCTGCGATTTGCATGCAATTCTTCCATTTTTTCTATTTGTTCAGGTGTCAATATTTTTGAAAGTTCAGCCTTGTGAGTTTCTTTCAAATTGTGAAATGCTTCTCTTTTGTCTTCTCTTTCACCTTCTGCATTTTTTAACTCTTGTTTTTGCGCATGGTGTTTTTCGAAAATGGGCTTCAATTCTTGAATCTGATTTTCACTCAAATCAAGTGCTTCTGCGAGCTTTGCAAGTTTTGTTTCTGGATCAAAGTGTTTTGCACTTTTTTGTGCAATTACACCAAATCCAAAAAGAAGGATTATTGATGCAAATGCTATTTTTTTTAAATTTTTCATCTCTTTTGTTTTATTTTTAAATGTTTGTTGTTTTAATTTTCACGCGATGCTCTTGTCCCTTTCTTAGCTTTTTCGCCTTTGCGGTCTTTTTTCATTTCTTTAAATTTCGTTAATTGCTCTGCAGTAAGAATTTTAGAGACTTCTTCTTTTTGTGCATCTTTTAGCTTTTTGCGATCTGCCTTTTTATCTTCTCTATCACCTTCTGCATTTTTCAATGTTTCCATTTGATTATGGTACTTTTCGAAAATTGGTTTCAAAGATTCAATTTGGTCATCGCTTAGATCAAGTTCTTGAGCAATTTTTGCCAGCCTTTTCTCAGGATCAGCTTGTTTTTGTCCTTTCTGTGCATTTAGGCTTATGCCAATAAACAAAACAACCAATGTTAGAACGATTTTTTTTAAATTTTTCATGATGTTATTTTTTCTTTTTTAATTAAATTTTTATTTCGTTTTGCCTCGTATTATTTTCGATTGGATCGTTTAGACTTTTTCTTTCGAAAACGTTCAATGTGATTTTCTAGTTTTGTTATTTGTTCTGGCTCCAAAAACGGTTTGAGACTTTCTACCGTTTCTTCCATCAATTGCTTCTTCTCCATTTCACGATTTTCCATTAGAGCCCTTAACTCAGAAGATTTAAGGTCAATGATCGAATCAATTTTTACTTTTTGTAATTCTGTGGCATCCGTCATTCTGTGAAAATGTTTTTTCATTCCTGCCGCTTGATATTTTGGGTTCTTGAATCGATCAATTTTCTTTTTAATAAAATTATTCGATATTAAAGCCCCCAAAACCATTCCGATTAACAAGGTGCCTAATAAGGCCAATATTGATTTTGATTTGTTATTCATTTTTAGTAATTCTCCTAATAATTATTATAAACATCTGCTCCAAGTGCATAGGCAGCCTCTTCTATTTGTGAAATACCAAACAATGTTTCACCATCAAATTGTCCTGCTTGATATCCGTTGTAAGTCATCATTAAAATAATTGCTGCTGCACTAGAAATTGCCACTCTTTTGAACATCTGAACGATGCGGCCAGAAAACATATCTTGTGGAAATAATTCACTTGATACCGCATTGGAAAATCCTGACGAAAATGAATGATCAAATTCTCCTAGAATATCTCCCAAATGATTCAAATTCATTTCATCATTGTCTGCAGATATTTCCTGATCTAAATGTCCGAGTAGTTTATCTATGTTTCTTTCTTCATTCATTTTATGGAATTCTTACTTTTTCAAATGCTTAAGTGTTTTTTCATTTCAAGGATTAGGCTATAATCTCAAATCTCTTTACTCAGCTTACTTTTAGTTTTATCCTGCTAACTTTTGGTGTTATCACCAAAAGCACGGTTGTTTGCTCCTGCTAACTTTTGGTGTTATCACCAAAAGCACAGTTGTTTGCTCCTGCTAACTTTTGGTGTTATCACCAAAAGCACGGTTGTTTGCTCTTCAACTTCAACTTGAGCTTAATCAAGTTTAGTCAGGATTTCCTTTAATTTTTTCTGTCCACTGTTTAATCTCGAAAGTACTGTTCCAAGTGGAACGTCCATCATTTGGGCAGTTTCTTTTGTTGAATATCCTTGAATCATTCTTAAAACCAAAACAGTTCTAAACTTTGGGTCCAAATAACTTAATGCTTTCTGAACCAGTTTTTGAATGTCTTTTCGATCTTGCTCCAATAGGCCATCTTTATTTTGGCCAAATTTGCTAATGGAATTCTCAGCAATTTCACCACTTTCAAAAACAGAATAATTTCTTTTGCGTTTTTTCAATGCATTGAGGCTTAAATTGATTGCAATTCTGGTCAAGTAAGTTTTTAAACTGGATTTTCCTTCAAACTGATTTATGCTTTTGTAAAATCTTATAAAAACTTCCTGGCCAACATCATCTGACTCAGCGACATTTCCCAACATCCCTTTTATTGTTCTAGCCAAATGTGCACTATGTAAGTCCACAATCTGCTTAAAAGCAGATTGATCTCCTTTTTTTGCCCGAGCAATCAGTATTTCTTCTTCGTTTTTATTCAGCATATTAAAGCGAATCACTAATTTAGCCCCTTTTTACATTTGTGCATTTGTGTTATAGACCAGTGAAATTTATGATTTATTCGATCAATTGGTTTTTTAATATAAATTAAGGAATTTCATTTAAAGGATAAATAGAATAAAATTGAATTATTTTTCTTTCTATTTGAAGTAACATGTTTAAAATTTATGGTCAAATGTTTGTACTAAAAGGAGTTTATCACAGAGAACTGTTAAGACTCTAATTATCAAAGTGGAAAATCTAGCATCTAATAGGTCTAGTATAAGAATAAAATTTATGAGTGAATTGATAAACCAAAATAGATACATCTGTATACATGGCCATTATTATCAACCACCAAGGGAAAATGCCTGGTTGGAATATGTTGAAGTGCAGGAATCGGCTCATCCATTTCACGATTGGAATGAAAGAATCACCGCGGAATGCTATGAACCAAATGTGAGCTCAAGAATTTTGGGAGGGGACGAT
Organism: uncultured Chitinophagales bacterium; assembly: GCA_937927195.1. Classification (GTDB taxonomy): domain Bacteria; phylum Bacteroidota; class Bacteroidia; order Chitinophagales; family UBA2359; genus JAHDGP01. The sequence goes on along the minus strand of CALBCY010000333.1, from coordinate 8,361 downwards.
AATATTATTGAAATAGTAAACAACTATTCTAATATAAGCTTTAACATTGGACCTTCTCTTCTGTACTGGTTGGAAAAAAATTCCAAAGATGTTTACAATGGGATTTTAAAAGCCGATAAATTGAGTCAGCTCAATTTTGGTGGACATGGTTCAGCGCTTGCCCAGGTTTACAATCATATAATTATGCCACTCGCCAGCAAGCGAGATAAGGTAACACAAGTGATTTGGGGAATTAAAGATTTTGAAAGTCGTTTCAAGAGAAAACCAGAAGGAATGTGGCTTGCCGAAACAGCAGTCGATACAGAAACTTTGGAAGTCTTGGCAGAACAAGGAATTTTATTCACCATTCTTTCACCCTATCAAGCCAAATCCTTTAAAAAATTGGGCGCTAAAAAATGGACGGCTTCCAAAGATGCAAGCATCGACACCAGTCGACCATATAAATGTAACCTTCCTTCAGGTAAATCCATCTCATTGTATTTTTACGATGCGAAAGCTTCTCAAGCGGTAGCTTTTGATGGCCTTTTGTTCAATGGTAAAAAGTTTGGAGATACGCTGTGTCAGGGTTTTGATGACAAGAATAAAAATCCCCAACTGGTTCATATAGCGACTGATGGTGAAAGTTATGGTCATCATCATCGACATGGTGACATGGCATTGGCTTACGCTTTGGACTATATTGAATACAATAATTATGCGAACCTGACCAATTATGGTGAGTTTCTTGAGTTGTTTCCACCTGAATATGAAGCGCAGATTGTCGAAAACAGTTCTTGGTCTTGCTATCATGGAGTTGAAAGGTGGCGAGCAGATTGTGGTTGTAATTCGGGCGGTAAAGGTGACTGGAATCAAAAGTGGAGAAAACCATTGAGAGAAGCCTTTGATTGGTTGAACGAAGAAGTGTCTAAGAATTACATTAAAGAAATTTCTCGATTCATAGATGTTGAAGATGCATGGGATTTAAGAAATGATTTCATCGACGTTATTCTGGATCGTTCTATTGAAAATGCTGACAGTTTGATTTTGAAATATGTTGGCAATACTTTAGAAGGTAAAGAGCGCACAACTTTCATTCGTTTGTTAGAAGCCAGTCGTCAATGTTTGTTGATGTACACCAGTTGTGGATGGTTTTTCGATGAAATTTCAGGAATCGAAACAGTTCAAATTTTACAATATGCCAATAGGGCAATTCAATTGGTTGAAATTGAAACAGAGACTAAATTGACAGACCAGTTTTTGGCTCTTTTAAAGAAAGCGCCTTCCAATATGCCGGAATATGAAACGGGAAAGGAAGTCTACCTTCAATTGGTTGAACCCAAAAGATTGACACTTTCTAGTGTTGGAATGCATTATGCTGTTGCTTCACTTTTCGAAGAATACCCGAATGAGTTGGATATTTATAATTACCGAGCCAAGAGTAAAATGTTTGACAGGTTAGAAGCTGGAAATATGAAATTGGCAGTTGGTTTTACCGAAGTGGTTTCAAAGGTAACTTATTCGAATAAGCAGTTTGCTTTTGCAGTGGTATACCTTGGTCAGAATCACATCATTGGGAATTTTTCTGAAGAGATGACCGAGGTCGAATTTCTTAAAATGCAACATGAATTGACCAATGCTTTTTCAAAAAGTCAGTTGGCCGAATTGATTGGTAAAATGCAAGAGTACTTCGGAGAAGAAAAGTTTACCTTGAGAAATCTGTTCAAAGACAATCGAAAAAAAGTGCTTGATAAAATTGTTGAAAAAGGCATCGATTCGGCAGAGGCTGCTTATCGTGAAATTTTTAATGACAACTATAACTTGATGAATATGCTTAGGGAAGACAAGCTCCCTATCCCGCAACTGTTAAAGAATAATTTTAAAATGGTTGTCAATAATGAAATTATTGGATTTTTCGAAACGGTAAATAGCAATCCGCTTCGTCTTGAAAAATTGACTCGAGATGCCATTAAATGGGAGGTTGAATTGAATAAGGAAGATATTGAGTTTGTAGCTGAACCACAAATCCTAGAGTTGATGAAAATGGTTAAAGATGATCCATCTGAAAACCTTTATCTAAACAACATGAACAGGATTTTCAAACAGTTAGAAGAGTTGAAAATTCAGCCCGATTGGTGGAAGGTGCAAAACGAATATTTCAATCTTTCAAAAGAACTGTTAAGCGATAAAGAAATGGCAGCCGAAGTTGGAAATAAAGAAGATTTAGAATGGTTATCTGAATTCAAAAGGGTAGGAGAGCACATTAAAGTTCAACTTTAATAGTTTGTGTGCTTTTGAAAACCAAAATTTGATAGGCTTTCATCTTTTATCTAAATCGAAGGGAGGAATTTTCTAAGGCATATTAAACTCTTTCACAATGAAACTTCTATAATATTCTATAATAATAAAACCTCTGTTTTTAATAAACAGAGGTTTTATTATGAAAATTTTCTAAACTAAGATTTCTATTGTTGGAGATTAATGTCGAATGATAATCACGAAAGGACCATGGGTATAATCTTTTCAACCTATAATTCAACCTACAATTCAAACTATAAGTTGTTTTCAACAGATTCGGCTTCTTCGAGAATTTTCCAAGTATGATCAGATAGTAATTTTATTTTTGCTAGAAATTTTTCGAAAGGAAAAGTTCTTCCCCATTGCTCCGGGCCAACCATTGATAAGAGTAATTTTTTATTTTTCCTTTGATAAAGGAAATAAATGTGTCCAATCAGGGGTTCAAATGAAATTTCAGCACTGTAAATCAATCCAGATAATTCTCTCCTTCTTTGAATTTCTTGTGCTTGCTGGGCGAGCAACTCAATTTGCTTTTTAATTTGATTCATCTGCATGTCTGTCTGTTCGTCCATTGCAGACAATGCTCTTCCTTTCATTCTTCCAAGATCCTCAGGTTTTATCGGCACTCCACCAATTGTATGAGCATATGGCAGAAGGCCTGGGTTTTCAGCCACTTTATCTTTGTCAATCGGATTAATAAAATCTGGTCCAATTTCAGACTCCACCTTTTCTGACTTTTCAGTATTCATATTTTTCTTCTTTTCAGACATATATTTTGAACCAGATTTAGTCTTGTTCATTTGCCTTTTAACAAAACAACAACTATTGATTTTTGTTGTGAATTGTGAAATTTTAGACAAATCTATTAAACAATACTTGAGGTATTTTATTTCAAACAAGCTTTTTTGGGATTCTTAAATCTTTTGAAGTCACTGGATCATCTATAAATGAGAAACATTAAATGATAGGCGACTTTGTGCTAAATCTGTGCTAAAAACTAGCATTTGAAGCGTTTTTAATTAATTTTTGCCTCAATAATAATATCTTTGTGCCGCAAAGATCATATGATTCTCTGTTTCGGGAGTTTTTGCCCGCAAAAAAATGAAACAAATATAAAATGAAAAATCTAATTTTACTCACCAGTTTCCTTTCAATGGTAGTACTTTTCTCTTGCAAACCAAAAGAAAAAAGTGCTGAAGCAAAACCTGCTGCCCAAAGCCAAAAGGAGCCAGTTAAAACAAATAGTACAGTGAATACAAATCAAGGAGAGCAAGCTTCGATTGATGAAGAATTGATCAAAGCATATATTGCTGAAAACAATTTAAAAGCAGAAAGAGATCCTTCTGGTATATACATTATCACCGAAGAAGCTGGTGGTGATGCAAAACCAAGTTTGACAGATCAAATCACAGCACATTACCACGGTTCATTATTAGACGGGACCGTTTTTGACTCTTCCAAAGACAGAGGGCAACCTTTTGAGTTCAGCTTGGGAAGAGTTGTTAAAGGATGGCAAATAGGCATTCCTAAATTTGGTAAAGGAGGAAAAGGAAAATTAATCATTCCTTCAGGCCTGGCTTACGGTGCAAGAGCAGCAGGAGATAAAATTCCTGCAAATTCTGTTTTAATGTTTGACATCGAAGTAATCGATTTTGTTGACCCAGCTATAAAAATGAAAGAAATGTTAGCCAAAGAAGAATCTACCATGCTTGATTTTATTAAAGAAAAAGGCTGGAAAGCTGAAAAAACTGAAGCTGGTGTTTATTATGTAATTGACGAGCCAGGAACTGCTGAAAAGCCAACTTTGCAAAGTCAAGTAACTTGTCATTATGAGGGAAGCCTTTTAGATGGTAGCGTTTTTGATTCTTCTTTCAAAAGAGGAAAGCCAGCTACTTTCCCATTAAATGGGGTAGTAAAAGGATGGCAAGAAGGAATTCCACAATTCGGTAAAGGTGGAAAAGGAACTCTAATAATCCCTTCTCCTTTAGGATATGGAGCAAGAGGTGCTGGTGCACAAATTCCACCAAATTCGATCCTTGTATTTAAAGTAGAAGTTATCGACTTCTAAATTGTTAAAAGAATTTATAAAAGAATTTATAGAAATCCCATACCATTTATTTGGTATGGGATTTCTTGTTTTAAGACATTAGAAGACAAAAATTAGATATTTAGTGTGTATTTAAATAAAATAATAATAATTTCTTCTACATTTGTGGCGCTTAATAAAGCAAGGTGAAATTCCATTTGCCTGATTTGTTAAATATTTACCCAATAGCAGGAATCCCAATTCTAAATTCTTGCTCCCCTAATAAAACCCAATTATACAGCAACCTAGTTTTGTAAAACAACATTTGCAAATCGAATATTTATTCAAAAAAAATGAAATTGATCTCTATTTGATTGTTTCATTTTGGTCTTTCATTTTTTGTCCACGATAATCATTGGCTCTAAGTAGAATGATGTTTATAAATGTTTCGAATATTGAAATACAGATTTTCTTGTTGCAAAGGAGACTATATATAATAGTCGTCTAATGCCTATAATTAAAATGTTCTTATAATCAACCCTTAACTATTGGATCTTCTTTTGTGAGACTTGTGTTTAATTGGAAAATATTTACTTACATCCTGTACAAGGGTCTTACAATTGTTGTCTGATTTTAAATCAACCTTAATGAAAAATCTATTATTATTGCTATTTACTTTTGGGCTGTTGTTTCTAAACCCCGCTACTTCCATGCTCGCTCAATCTGACCAAGTTTTAGAGAGATGTGGTTCAGATGCTTATTTACAAGAATTACTTGAGGACCCTGAATTTTATGAAGAATTTATTTTACTTCAAAAAGAAAAACAGGATTTGGTAAGTGATGTAAATAGATCTGCAGCAGCTTGTGGCACGCCATTGATTATTCCAGTTGCCATTCATTATGGAAGTCCAATAAATACTTCTAATATTAGTTGTCTTGTAGCTGCAGCAGAAGCTCAGATTGATCAATTGAATCTTGATTTTTCCTCTTGCAATGCCAATGCTGGTAATTTATGTGATTGGATAAATGCAGGTTGTGACAACTTTGGTGGAACTGCTGGAGCGGATGCCATGCCGGATGATGGTTCTTGTATTCAATTCTGCTTAGCAGATCAAAACCTTCCGAATGGAGAGACTACTTATGGTGGTTATGCGATAACTGTTGGTGACTACACTTGGTCAAGTGCAGGAGGAACCTGGGCAGATTACTTAAATGTTTTTGTTAGTGGTTCAGCTGCCGCCGGCCAACCCAATGGAGTTCTTGGGATAGCTCCTTTAAATGGGGCAGCTAACCCAAATGGAAATGGAGTTTATGTGCTTAATACTGCTTTCGGTAGTCAGACTTTTGGTGGCTGTACTTCCGGTGGTGGCCTCGACACTGGCGCACCATTCGATGGTGGTGCAACATTGACTCATGAAATCGGCCACTATTTTGGACTAGAGCATACTTTTAGTGATAATGTAGCTGATACACCTCCACAAAACAATGCAAATACTGGATGCCCAACAGTTAATACAAATACTTGTACTTCATCTGTAGGAACAGATTTTTCAGGGAATTTTATGGATTATGTTGATGATGATTGTATGCACAATTTCTCTGCAGATCAAGTGGCAATTATGCTAAATGTAGTAGCCAATCAAAATGCGTGGGCTATTAATTCAATTAGTTGCTACAATGATTGGCAAAATGGTACGAACAATTATGCTTCTTGTATTGCAGGACCCTGTGGTGTTGTTGTAACTTGTCCAACTGCCGCATCTTCCACTTATAGTGAAGCTTCTGACATTTGCGCTGCTGCAAATACTTTCCCGCTTCCAAGTAGCTATCCAGGACTGACAATAGACAGTCCCAACTCTGCAACTTATACCTGGAGTACAGGCAATTATCTGGGATCTGGAGGAACAGCCATTTCAGGAAGTCTATACAACCTTCCCAATCCATCTACTTGTGCCCCTCAAACTGTGAATCTATTCCTAAATGTTAGTTGTACTTCAGATAATACTGTTCAAATAAACGGTGGTACACATACCTTAACAGTGTATCCAGATCCTTCTCAGTTTGTTACAGCAGATTTAGTGACATTTTCAAATGGTGCTTGCAATGGCCCAACTTGGGTAATTGCACCAGGATGCGCTGCTTATGTTACTGTTGCTCAAAATGGAGGACCAAGTTTTCCAGTTGCGTCCGGTTCAGGGACGGTTGATTATGATGTAATTTTAAATTATCCAACAGCCTGTTGCGGTACACCAGGAAATGCCATTGAATTAGTAGGAACCATCGGCTCAACAACTTTAAACGGACAAAATGACGATCAACCTTGCCAAAATGGGACACAACCCGCTGTTTGGACCATTCCATTTACAATTCCAGCTGCTCAAAATGCAACGGATGTAAACCTTTCTGGTTTGGGGAGTATCCTGGAAGTTTGTATCGATTTAGATATGAATGTAGGAAGTGAAAGTTATGTATTGGTTGATATAGAATCTCCCGACTGCGGTGGATATAACTGGGAAAGCCTTTGGGTTGGTGACGGCTTTACAGGTGGAACAAACACAGGGCCATTAAGCATTTGTTTTACTCCAGGAACAGCAAATGGCGAATATGACGGAACGATGGACGGAGATGATGGCAATGATGGAACTTTTGATAACTGTTTGATCAATGGCAATACATGGCAATTGTACATTGCAAGTTATGGTTGTTATGTCGCCAACGGAGGAAATATTGCAAATGGAATTTTAAACAGCGCCAGTGTTACTTTTGATGATGGTAGTGTAATAGGTGGAACAGGGCTATGTGATTTCACAGGTTCAGCTACTTATACTTGTTCTACTGTGAATTGTCCAACTTTTGTCTCAGCCACAAACTTACCAGCAAATGGATCTTGTGGTGATGCAATTGGTCTGAGTGCAACACTCAATCCAGCGAATCCTGCTAATGTTACCTATGCATGGACGATTAACGGAACTTCTAGTTCTACGCTTGCGAATGCAAACGCGGCCAACGCAACTTTAAACTTAAACAATTCAACTTGTTCTGCTGTAAATGAAACAGTTCATTTGACTGTTACATGTACAGATAACAATAGTGTAATTTTTGATGCCGATGTTGATGTTATCAGCATTGCTGCTTGTTTACCTATTGGTTGTACAACAGTCGCATCCTGTAATTTTGATCCTGCAGCTCAATGCGATGATGGATCATGCATTCCTAATACAGATCCTGGTAATTGTGATAACAATGTATGTACCAATGGAGGAATCTTTACTTGGGACAGCAATACTTGTCAATGCGAATTGACGACTCTAACAGTAGACGGTTGTACAACAGCCTCGGCTTGCAACTTCAATCCAAGCGCGAACTGCGACGATGGTTCTTGTACCGTAAATGATGAGTGTGGCGTTTGTGGTGGAAGTGGAACTTTGGGTTGCACCAATCCAGCCGCTTGCAACTTTGACAACACAGCAGATTGTGATGACAGTTCTTGTATTTTACAAACAGCCTGTGATAACAATGTCTGCACCAATGGAGGAATCTTTACTTGGGACAGCAATACTTGTCAATGTGAATTGACGACTCCAACAGTAGACGGTTGTACGACAGTCTCGGCTTGCAACTTCAATCCAAGCGCGAACTGCGATGATGGTTCTTGTACCGTAAATGATGAGTGCGGCGTTTGTGGGGGAAGTGGTACTTTGGGTTGTACCAATCCAGCCGCTTGCAACTTTGACAACACAGCCGATTGTGATGACAGCTCTTGTATTTTACAAACAGCCTGTGATAACAATGTATGCACCAACGGAGGAATCTTTACTTGGGACAGCAATACTTGCCAATGTGAATTGACGACTCCAACAGTAGACGGTTGTACGACAGCCTCGGCTTGCAACTTCAATCCAAGCGCAAACTGCGATGATGGTACTTGTACCGTAAATGATGAGTGTGGCGTTTGTGGGGGAAGTGGTACTTTGGGTTGCACCAATCCAGCCGCTTGTAACTTTGACAACACAGCAGATTGTGATGACAGCTCTTGTATTTTACAAACAGCCTGTGATAAC
>CALBCY010000332.1 GCA_937927195.1 uncultured Chitinophagales bacterium | reverse complement strand
ATAGAAGAATTCGTAATTGGATTCCAAGTCAACTTATTCCTATCAATTATTCGCTCCAAATCTGATTGTGAAAGGCAGGCCAGAAATAAATTGGCTTTAAGATTTGTAATTTTAAAACACATAGGACACATTAGTGCACATAGAAGAATTCTTAATTAGCAGTCGTGTTCTATGTAATCAATGTTCCTTTGTGTCTCAATTCTATGGGCCATCTTATTTCCAATGGCTTCACAAAACCTCAAAGACAGCCATTTGGCTTGGAGCTCCAAAACTATCATGCATTTCACCAATTGGAAAAAATGCAACTGAGTAATGATGATCTTTGGCGATTCTATTGGCCCAATTCTCAAATTCTGCTCTGGTCCATTCAAATCGGTGATCGTCGTGTCGCATTTGTTCCACATTCATGTTTTCAAATACCGCATTGTATTCTTTGTTGGGTGTAGTTAAAACAATGGTTTTGGGGCGACTGAATTCAAACAATACTCTTTCAAAAGAATGTAGGCGATTTTCGTCCATGTGTTCGATTACCTCGACCAGAGCGGCTGCATCATAACCGTCCAATCGTTTGTCTCGGTAAGTCAAAGCTCCTTGGAAAAGAGTGATTCTTTCTTTCTGAGAAATGGACATTTGTTCCCACCTCAATCGATCCTTGGCTTTTTTTAATTCATTGAATGAAATGTCAATGCCCACGATTTCTTTGAATTGTTTTTCTTTCAATAAAAGCTTAATCAACTTGCCTTCTCCGCATCCGAGATCCAAGACTCTTTCTGCTCCTGATTGCTTTAATTTCTCAAAAGCCATTTTCAATCTTTGTTCATGAAGGTTTTGTTTCTTCTCTTTTAACTCATTGGGAATTTCATCGGTCTCAATATTGGATTCCTCAGAAACTAAGCGATTCATTGCTTGCTTGGAAAGAGAGCCAAGGTTGATTAGATAGCGCTTGACAATTTGTTCCTTCTCAGGATGGGACTCTAACCAATCTTTTCCTTTATCTATGAGTTTATCAATTTCGTTTTGACTAACATAATAATGCTTGTCATTGTCGAGAACTGGCAACAGAACATAAAGATGAGACAAGAGCTCTTTGATTGCCAAATTGTTTTTTAAAACCAGGCTGTAGTATTTGCTTTCACCCCAATCAGGGAACTTCTCATCCAAAGTATGTCTTTCAATTTCAAGTTGATATCCCAAAGGTTCAAAAAGTTTACGAATAAGCATTTCTCCTCCTTTAGGAGCGGATACTACAGAAATTTGCACTTCCAATGGAATCTTTTGATTGGCCAATTCAGGTTTTCCAGTACAAGTTCCGTTCATCGCAGTTGAAAATGCTTTAGCAAGCGCAACACTCATAAAAGAAGAAGATACATAAGGTCGGTCGTTGACATAATTGCCTAAGGCGAAGCCTTTGCCCGATAGTTTTCTTGCAGATCTCACCATGTTAATTGGATCAATGTCGACCAGCAAAGCAGCAGTGGCTTTTTGTTCTGTTGCTTCTGGATAAAAAATGTGGGCTTTGCCATGAGACAATTCGACAGATTGAAATTTTTCTGGATGCTTGTGCAAAAGAAAACCCAAGTCTGTTGCGGGCTGATGTGTTGTTGTAATCTGAACTAACATTGTTTTGTGTTAAGATTTCTGTTTAACAGTGCGGATGAAAATGTATTTTCTACTAATAGATGTTTTTTTAACACAAGAAAAGAATAATTCATTCCAATAGGATGAAAAATCTTATTTCTCTAATTTGCAGCTAGATATCAATATTTAGCAATGTCCAATATTTTTCCAAACATAAAAACAGAAACCTTAGCCATCAAATTGTTTCCAGCTGGTGAACGAAGCGCCAAGAAAAGACATCCTTGGGTTTTTGAATCATCGATCAAAAAGATAAGCAAGGAAGGTAAAGCAGGTGATCTGGCCATTATTTACGATCAGAAAAAAAACAAATTTATTGCTTTGGGTCTATATGATCCAGATTCGCCAATTCGTCTGAAATTGATTCAATTTGGTGAAAGTGCAAAGATTGATGAAAAGTGGTTCGAGCATATTTTTGAAAAGGCTTTTTTGAAACGTGAAAGTTTATTGCAAACAGATACGAATAGTTATAGGCTGATACACGGAGAAAATGACCGTCTCCCAGGATTGATAGTGGATGTTTATGATCAGGTTGCAGTGATTAAAATTTATTCTAGAATTTGGTTGCCATTTCTTGAAATAATTTCCAATCAAGTTTCAAAAACAAGCAAGTCTAAAGTTCAGGTTCTTCGAATGAGCAGAAATGTTCAAAAATCAAAAGAGCTATTTGGATTGCGAGAAGGTCAGGTGATTTTTGGTGAACTCGAAAACGAAAATGTTTTATTCAAAGAACATGGCCTATTGTTTTCTGCCAATGTGGTCAAGGGACATAAGACTGGTTACTTTTTGGACCATCGACACAATCGAAAAAAAGTTGGTGAATTGGCTAAAGGAAAAACGGTGCTGGATATATTTGCTTATGCTGGTGGATTTTCAGTTCATGCATTGTGTGGAGGTGCTGTGGAGGTGGTCAGTTTGGATATAAGCAATCAAGCATTGGAAATGTCAAAAAAAAATGTGGCACTTAATCTTGAAAATGTAAACCATAGAACTTTAGCTGCCGATGCTTTTGAAGGCATGCAAAATTTAATTAATCAGAAGAAAAAATTTGATTTAATTATCATAGATCCCCCCTCCTTTGCCAAACGTGAAAGCGAGGTTGAAAAAGCCTTGAATAGTTATGTTAGACTAACTAAATTGGGAGCCAAATTGGTTAAGAAAGATGGAATTTTATTATTGGCTTCTTGTTCCAGTCGAGTTAAAAGTGATCAGTTTTTTGAAACGGTAGAATTTGCTATGAAAGAAGGTGAAATACAATTTGAACTCTTAGAGAAAACATTTCACGACGACGATCATCCAATAGAAATTTCCGAAGCGGCCTATTTAAAATGCGGGTATTATAAAATCCGATGAATCATATGAATTGAATTTTGTATTTTCGTGTCTTCAATAGCTAAAATATTATTATGAAGTACCTGATTATAAGCATTTTATTGGTGATGAATGTTCATGTTTTTTCACAAAATGTTAATGAAATCACTAATCAAAAAGAATCAATATCTACAATAACCGAGGCATCTGATCCTATTGGCATCTCGAATTTGAGAAGTTCAAACACAGCTGTTTCAAGTACCATTACCAATGGTAATTGTTCGGTGGCCCGAAATTGGGTAGAGCTTCTTTTGGAATCCATTCGCAACGACTTCGCAAGACCAACCGTTCACGCAAGAAATTTATTTCACAGTTCTGTTGTGATGTACGATGTTTGGACCGCTTATCAAAATGTTGGCGTTCCTTATTTTCTTGGCAATACATTGGATAATTATACTTGTCCATTTGATAGTATTCCTCCTCCAACAGATACCTTGGCTGCAAGAAATGAAGCAATCAGTTTTGCCATGTATCGATTATTGAAACATCGATTTCAAAATTCCCCAGGGGCATTGACTGTCTTCCCAGAGTATGATCTTTATATGCAGGATTTGGGTTATGATGTTAATTTCACCGGAATAGATTATACGACTGGTAATCCTGCAGCTTTGGGTAATTACATTGCTCAGGAAATGATCAACTATGGTTTGCAAGATGGAAGCAATGAACAAAACGATTATGAAAGTTTGTTTTATTCTCCAGTCAATTCTTCCTTGGTCATAGAGTTAACAGGAAATCCAAATCTGACAGATTTTAATCGCTGGCAACCATTGACGCTCGATTTCTTTGTAGATCAATCTGGTAATGTGTTTCCAACAAATACACCAGAATTTTTAGGCCCTGAATGGGGAAATACCAATACATTTTCTTTCAAGGATAACGATCAAACAGCTTATGAAAGAAATGGAAATACCTACAATGTTTTCTGTGATCCAGGAGCACCTCCATACATTGATCTTGTAAATGGAATGGGAGATACTGAGGCTTACCAATGGGGATTTGCACTGGTTACCTCTTGGTCTTCACATCTCGATCCCAATGATCCTGAAATTTGGGATATTTCACCAGCAAGCATAGGAAATATTCAAAACTATCCTACAGACCAAACAGGGATGGAACAGTTTTACGATTTTGATAACGGTGGAGATGCAAGCACAGGGCATGCTTTAAATCCTCATACTGGATTGCCTTATGCTTCACAAATGGTTAAGAGAGCAGATTATGCAAGAGTTTTGGCCGAGTTTTGGGCGGACGGGCCAGACTCTGAAACGCCTCCAGGACATTGGTTTACTTTGTTGAATTATGTAAATGATCATCCGGATTTTGAAAAAAGATATGAAGGAGTTGGGCCGATATTGGATGATTTAGAATGGGACGTTAAAGCCTACTTTAGTTTAAGTGGTGCTTTACACGATGCCGCGGTTGCAGCTTGGAGTTGCAAAGGATGGTACGATTACATTCGTCCAGTTTCTGCGATAAGAGGCATGGCTGAATTGGGTCAATGTACAGATCCAGCAAGACTCTCCTACAATATAGGTGGTCTTCCTTTAATTACGGATAAAATTGATTTGGTTGAAATGGGCGATGCGCTTGCAGGAACTTTCAATCAAAATGTTGGTAAAATGAAAGTCAAAGCTTGGAAAGGTCCTGACTATTTGAATGCTGTAAACACTGTAGCTGGAGTAGATTGGATTTTGGCCGAAGAATGGTGGCCATATCAAAGGCCGACTTTTGTAACACCCAACTTTGCGGGTTATGTTTCAGGTCATTCTACTTTTTCAAGAGCTGCAGCAGAAGTCATGACGGCACTTACTGGTGATCCTTTCTTTCCAGGAGGAATGGGTGAGTTTGAAGCGCCTCAAGATAACTTTTTGGTATTTGAAGATGGCCCAAGTCAAGCTTTAACGCTTCAATGGGCCACCTATAGAGATGCTTCAGATCAGTGCAGCTTGTCGAGAATATGGGGTGGAATTCATCCTCCAGCTGATGATATTCCGGGCAGACTAATGGGAATAAAAATAGGACAACAAGCCTACGGATTGGCAAAAAATTATATAGCCGGAGATATTTGTCAAAAGGGCATTGCTTTGGATGCGGGTTGGAATTTAATCTCTAGCAATTGTGTTCCAGCCAATTCAAATTTAGCCTCAGTTTTCAATGCTATTGGTGGCAATACGATACAAGTTAAAGACCTAAATGGAGTTTATATTCCAGCTTTAGGAATAAACAGTATTGGTGATTGGGATATTGGAGATAGCTATTTGGTAAAAATGACAACGCCTGAAACTTTATTAATTAATGGTGGTTTGAAAGTCGAGCCAAGTCAAACGCCTATCTATTTAGATGCTGGATGGAATGAGCTTGGCTATTTGTTAGGTGGTGAATCAGATCCAACAGTTTCCCTATCTGCAATTTCTTCTAAAGTAATTCAATTGAAAGACCTCAATGGCGTTTGGGTTCCTGCTTTAGAGCTGAATGAAATTGGGAACCTGAAAGAAACGAAAGGTTACATGATAAAAATGAATGGTCCTGATACACTCTATTATTCTTCTACTGATGTGATCCTTGGCAGTGCACTTAATTCATCAGATATCAATACAGAAGAAAGGTCGTCAACTAGCTTTTACAGTCTTGATGTTGTCCCGAACCCAAATAACACAACACTTGTTGTTATAGACGAAAACCAACGGTTAGAAGAAGATGATGAAATTTTGGTTTTAGACAGTGAAATGAAAATTGTTGGCTTTGGTAAAATGAAACAAAACAAATGTGGAATCCTCCTTTATGGAGATGATTCAGACAGTTCAGAAAAAGATGGTTTGGAGGAAGGAGAACAATGGAAAATTCAGGTGGTAGATGGAAGTACAGGACAAAGCAAAGAAGTTAAATTTGACCTCATCAGTGGTTCCTTATTTTATTCTAAAGATGGCTTAAATGTAGTGGCCAGTCGTTCTTCAAATTTGACAGGCTTAAGCTCAGGGAATCATTTAGATTTTAAATTGTATCCCAATCCAAGTACTTCAAAAGTACATTTGACATTTCATCAAAAAAAGCAAGGCGCGGTTGAAATTGACTTGCTTGATTTTTCGGGACGATTACTTGAAACAATGATTGCCGGAGAATTTTCTGCTGGGAACAATGAGTTGATCTATGATCTGAGTGAAATGAATGAAGGGATTTATTGGATCAGAATTTCAGGATCAAATGGTCATTCGGCCGTCAAAAAATTGGTTTTAGTGAAATAACAATTGTGTCCTTAATATAAAGCCACAAGTACAAATGTTATAAATTACTAGGCAATTAAAAGGACGAATTATTCTAAATGAATTCACCTTTTGTTTTAATACGAGAAAAAGGCGCTATTTTTGTGTGCTTTTTATTGTTATTAAAAAGTATCAAATCATTATTAGCTTGTCTAAAGCTTGATTTTCATTATTCAATTTTTAAAAACCTTATTTTAATATGGCACTATTTGATTTTCTTGGGAATATTGGCAAAATTCGTGAAAAAATAGCGGAAACGAGACAACGTTTAGAAGTTGTTACGATTGAAAAGGAAAGTGAAGGGATAAGCGTTTCGGTTTCTGCTGGTAAAAACATCAAACACATAGACATTCCTGAGGCTCTTTTGGGCATCGAAAATAAGGCTGAAATGACTCATGCACTGATTGTTGTTTTAAATTCTGCGCTCAATGAAGCTGAAGGAGCAGCAGTAAAAGAAGTGAAAGCAGCAGGTGGAAAAATCATTCCAGGATTTTCTAGAATGTTTGGGTAAACCAGCCCCTTCAGCCATCAGCTGACTAATAGTTAGCAATAACGCCCTCGATAAACAAATCTCATACCGAACATTTTTAACAATGCGA
>CALBCY010000331.1 GCA_937927195.1 uncultured Chitinophagales bacterium | reverse complement strand
TTAAAAGAATTCATGTTTTTCATGTCTAAAAAATTTACAGGTTAAAAAAAATATTACAGGTTGTTAAGGAAGTCTCAACGATTGGATTTCAATCTTTTTTTAGCAAATCTTTGATTCGGGTCATTGCTCAAAAATTGATTTGATTCCTAATAACAATTCAAAGATGGATGAATTTGGAATGATGGGACAACCACAAAAAAAGGGTGTTAACGTAAGAAAAAATGAAAAGGAAAAACCGAATTGTAATCTGTAAAAAAATGATAGTCAACATATTAAGATGAGGTGGGGCGCTTTTAAATCACGTGTTATTTTGTTACGATTTTGGACAAAAATTATATAAAAAAAAGGCTTGCCGATAAAATTTATTTTATCGGCAAGCCTTTTAGAAGGAGATTAGTTTGGACAATTTTTAAATGTCTACATGTTTTTTAAAAGTTCAAGTAATCTGTTTTTTTGAGCAGGGGAAATGTCAATAGATTTATTATTTGCGAGTATTACATAGGGTGTTTTTCCTTTTACATATTTCTTGATACATGAAATATTGATCATGTAGGATTTGCTCACGCGCAACAGACAAGTTGGATCAACAATGCGTTCATAATAGATCAAAGGCTTTGATGAAACTATTTGTTTGTTGGATTTTAGATTGAATATGCTGTAGCCTCCATCCGCTTGGCAATAAACAATGTCTTCAGTTGGAATGAAATCAAAACCTTCGATTGTAGGAATGGCGATTCTGGAATTTGGGTTTTGTAAATTTTTAATAATGGTTTCAATATGATTCAAGCTGTTGGAATTTTTTTCAATCTTTTTTGCAGCTCTTCCTATGGCATCGTTTAACTCATCTATGTCAATTGGTTTCAACAGATAATCTACAGCAGCGTATCGGATAGCTTTGATGGCATATTGTTCAAACGCAGTAGTGAATATGATTTGGATATCACTACAATCTACCATTTCAAGAAGATCAAAAGCACTCTTTAATTTTAATTCAATGTCCAAAAAAATTAAATTGGGTTTTTTGCTTTCAATTGCCAAAGCAGCAGATTCAACATTATCAGCTTTATCCAAAATTTTAATAGACGGATGAAACCTGTTTATAAGTTTTTCGATCAGTTCTTGACTATGCGGTTCATCTTCAACAATAATTGCCTTAATCATAAGTTCTTTAGTCTGTTTACTTTTTATTTGTCACTTTCTATTGGCAGAATTAATTCAACTTTTGTTCCTTTAGCTTGTTTTTCATTGTCATACAAATCAATTATTTTTATGTTGTATTTTTTCATTCCAAACTTTCTGAGGAGTCTGACTCTTTCTTCGTTGATGTCGGTCCCCATTGATTTGTGATCTTTGAAGAACTTGCTTTTTATTTCACCAGCGGCAAGCCTTCCAATTCCATTATCAATTATACTACATTTAATGTACTTTTGGTCAATTAAATCAAAGTTGATGCTAATTTTTCCGCCACCTTTCAATTCTTTAAAGCCCCATCTGATTGAATTTTCAATATAGGGTTGCATCATCATTGGTCGAATCAAAGTCGATCCTGGATTTAAATCTTTATCAAAATTTATTTTATACTCAAACTTTGTTTTCAATCTGAGGTTTTCCAAATCCATGTAATTTTTGAGAATGGTCGTTTCATCTACAAGATTTATTGTTGTTTGGTTGGAATGATAGAGTGTTTGTCGGATCAGTCTAGCCAATTTGGTCAGGTATCTGTAAGAAACCTCCACATCTTTTTCCATTAAATAGTTTTGGATTGCATTGAGGGAATTGAAAATGAAATGGGCATTCATTTGGCTTCTAACTCCCGAAAGGCTTAATGTGGTTAGTTCATTTTGTATTTTTAGCTGTTTGGTTTGGTATTTATAATATGAAATGGCGACAATGCTAAGGATAGTTAATGTTGATAAAATAAACCACCAGGTTTTCCAAAAAGGTGGTGAAATTGAAAAATGAATTTTTAGGGCTTGTTCGCTTATGTCCATGTCCTTGTTCATTGCATAGGCTTGAAATTCATAATCTCCTGGATCAAGCTGTGAAAACCGGACTTTGTTGTTTTTGGTGATTTGCCAATCCAGGTCTCTGCCTGACAATTTGTATTTGAATTTTACTGGACTGGTGAAACAGATGGCTTCAAATTCAACAGAAAAATCATTTTGGTCATATCTCAGGTCATATTTGTTATTCAAAATTGTGTCTTTGTCCCATATCTGTACATTAGAAAGAGTGATTTTTGGAGCTGTATTTTTATGGGTGAAATCACTTTCATTAAAATAAGAAAGGCCGTTTTTGGTTGAAATCCAAACGGTGTTGCTTTGGTCGACTATTACATCTGTACATTCATTGCTAATTAGTCCATCATAAATATCGAAGGTGGTGAATTTTAGCTTGTCAAGCTCTCCTAGATTGGAAATTTTAGTTACCCCTTTGTTTGTTGCGACCCAAAGATTCTTATTTTTTTTATCGTAGTAAAGGTTCTTAATCGCATCATTACCTATTGGGTGAGTTTCGGTGTTGATAGTGAAAATTAAACTGTCGTTTTCAAGAACGGCCAGACCCTGATTAATTGTTCCTACCCAAACTTGATCATCAATGGTTTCGATATCTCTAATGCCAACACCAAGAATATCATATTTTTCCTTAAAAGTTTTTTCTATGGTATCGTTTTCGAAAAATTCAATTTTTTTTAATCCATTACTCAGTCCCAGCCAAAAGCCGTTTTTGTTCTCTGCAATTGCATGGGTTCTTCCTTTTATTTTACAAACATTTTTATGTCCAGGGAAAAACAAACTATGGTTGTTTTCCGGCTTATATTCTATTTTGGCAAAACAGTTGGCACTACCTCCCCAAAGCATTCCATTCTTATCTTCAAAAATGGTTTTGTTAATTGCTCCTTCAATGGTATCAACTTTTGATCGGTTGTCACCAATAAACAAAAGATTCTTGTTGTTTAAATCAATTATTGATAGGCCACCATCATCGTTCACTCCAAAAAGCTTATTTTGAATACTTACCAATAAATGGTTGGTCTTGATGGTATTTCTGTTTAAATAGAGATTGTCTATTTTCACTGGATTTTTACTTTCAATACAATCTATATATCCATTTCCCAAACCTAACCAGACTCTTCCTGCTGAATCTGAAGCAAGGCAATAAACAGCTTCATCCGAAAGGCCTTCATCGATGGTAATTGAGTTTATCTTGTTAGCGGAAACAAAGAACAAGCCTTTTGTTTGGCTCCCAAACCAAAGGTTATCGTTTGAATCCTCAAAAACAGTATTAACGACTTCATTTTCAACGAATTTCTTTTTTACAGTGATGGTGTCTTGAGAAAGATCGCACAAATAGGCCCCCGGTTTAAATTGTTCAATGAGCCAAATTTCGTTTTCCCTTTTTGCCGGTACAAAGAGGTATTTTTTTCTAGTGTTGAATGAGAATATTATAGGTTCTTTATCGGGGAATAAAATAGTGAGTTTTGAAGATTGTTTGATACCTAATAGTCTGTCAAACTTTTTTTTTGTGCCTAGTTTGCGGTATTTAGGTGAGGGTTTTTCTTTTAAATAAAGCTTTCCAATCAGAGACAGATCATCTATTTTAAGTCGATAAAAGAAATCCCTTTTAAAGAGGAATAGGGTGTCTTCAATTTGTAAAAGAGCATTGTATGTGTCAAGAATGGATTCTTCATTTAGGTGTGGAATCTCTTTGGTATCCTTAATGGAATCATTTTGGTAATAATTATAATACATGGTATGGCTATCAAACCAAACCCTGTCTTTGGAATCTATAAACAAACTGAAAATATCATTTTTAAGCCCATTGCTATTTCCAATGTTTTTGAAAGACTCCCCATTAAATTTACTGGCTCCTGATCCTGTTGCCATCCAAATAAAACCTTTGGAGTCTTCATCAATTTTGTATATCGTATTGCTTGGCAAACCATCTTCAATTGTATAGTTCTGATAGATTGTTTTTTGGGCGCTTGCATTATTTAATGCCACACAAAACAGAGCTAAATACAATATGTAAGCAAATTTTTTCATTAAAATTGTTGTGCAAGAATTTTTCTTGTTCAGTTCTTGTTATTTTCCAAGGGCAATATTAGTTCAACTTTTGTTCCAATTGAAAAATTATTCTGATTAAACAAATCGGTTATACTAATGTCATATTTTTTATGCTCTAATTTTTGCAATAGTTCTACCCTTTTGTTATTTATCTGTGTTCCCATAGATTTATGGTTTTTGAAATATTTGCTTTTGATTTTTTCTGCAGCCTTTCTTCCTATACCGTTGTCTACAATGCTGCATTTTATGTATCCATCGTCTACTAGTTCAAAGTCAATAAGGATTTTTCCTGGACTATCTAATTCTTTAAAACCCCACCTGATGGAGTTTTCAATATAGGGCTGCAGCATCATGGGTTGAATCAAAGTGGAGGGAAGCTTAAGCTCATCATCAACCTTGATTTTATAATCAAATTTTGTTTTTAACCTCAGATTTTCTAAATCCATATAATTACTGAGAATTTTTATTTCATCCTCCAAATTAATAGTGGGCTGATTAGAATGGTAAAGTGTTTGTCTAATGAGCCTGGAGAGTTTGGTTAGGTATCGATATGAAACTTCAACATCTTCATCGATCAGGTAATTTTGAATAGCATTCAAGGAATTGAAAATAAAATGAGCATTCATTTGACTTCTTATACCTCTTAAACTGAGCTTGGTCAAATCATTTTTTCGCTTCAATTGATCAGTTTGAAATTTGAAAAATGAAAATAAGAGGCTGGAAACAATACACATAGCAATCAAAATAAACCACCAGGTCTTCCAAATTGGTGGAGAGATCGAAAAGAGAATTTCAACCGGCGCAAAACTAAGCTCCTTGTCTTCATTCATCGCATAAGCTTCAAATTTATAATCTCCTGGTGCAAGTTGGGAATACCGCACTTTGTTTTGCTCTGTTGTTTGCCATTCTTGATCTCTGCCTTGTAGTTTGTATTTGAATTTTATTGGCCCGTTAAAATAGATTGATTCAAAATAGAGCGTTAAATCATTTTGATGATGTTTTAGTTCGTAATGTGTGTGCAAACTAGTGTCTTTGTTCAATATTTGTACATTTGAAAGGAAAATATTTGGAGGGGCGATTTCTTGTTTAAAATCATTCTCGTTAAAATAAGAAAGGCCACTTTTTGTGGCTATCCAAACAGTACCATTGTTGTCTACAAGCACATCAGTTGCTTCATTACTTACCAGACCATCAAAAGTATTGTAAATGGTAAATTTGAGACTGTCCAAATTTGATATGTTTGAGATTTTTGTAACTCCGTTATTAGTGGCTACCCAAACATTTTGCTTCTTTCGGTCATGAAAAATGTTTTTTATAGCATCGTTCCCAAGCGGATGTGTTGCGGTGCTGATGCTAAGTACCAAACTGTCATTTTCAACAACAGCAAGTCCCTGATTCACAGTTCCAACCCAAATTTGTTCGTTTACATTTTCTAGATCTCTTATGCTGACACCCAAAATTTCATTTTTTTCATCAAGTTTGTTATATATTGCTTCTTCCCCATTGAATACTAATTTAGTCAAGCCCGTACTTTGACCAATCCATATACCATCCTTGTTTTCATTTATGGCATGCGTTCTTCCTGGTATTACAAAGCTTTTTTCGGTCCAATATTTAGTATTTAATTTAGTAATAAATTGAAATTCATGGTTATTAGCTTCCTCATAATGTAACTGGGCAAAACGGTAAGAACCACCTCCCCATAATGTCCCGTTTTTAGCCTGAAATATGGTTTTATTTGGGCTTGAACTGGTTGTAGAATCTCCGTTGATAAAAGTTCGACCGGAAAAAAGAAGATCAGGTTTTTCCAAATCAATTATGCTAATACCTCTAGATTCAATAATCCCAAATAGTTTGTTTTGAGCTGTGGTTATTAAATGAATGGTTTTAGTAGCACGATTTTGTAAATCAATTTGTTGAACTTGGAGTTGGTGGAAATCTTCAATATAGTTCAGATAACCATTTCCCATGCCCATCCAAATACGCCCCAGTGAATCCAAGGCCAAACAATAAATTGCTTCATCTGAAAGGCCTTCGTCAACTGAAATCGAATTTATTTTATTCGCTGGCAATAGAAACAAGCCTTTGGTTTTGCTTCCAAACCAAAGGTTGTTTTCAGAGTCCTCAAAGACCGTGTTCACAACTTCATTTTCTACATATTTCTCTTTTGCAATTAAACTGTCTCCTTTTACCTGACACAAATAGACTCCGGGATTGTTTTGTTCAATAAACCAAACCTCATTTTCTCTTTTAGAAGGAATAAGAATGTACTTTTTTAAGTGACTGTATTTGTCTAAAATTATAGGAGGTTTATCGTCAACAAGAATAGTATATTTAAAAGTGCCTCTTTTTTTTAAGATTATGTTGTAGCTGTATTTCTTGTTGATTTTATCATACTTAGGCAACCAAAAATCTTCATTGGAAATTTGTTCTTTTAAGCTGAAATCTTCGATGTCTAATTTGTAGAAATAATCTTCGTCACAGAGATATAGAAAATTGTCAGAATCCCTGACAGAATTGTAATAATTGATTTTTTTATTAGATAAATATGGTTTTTTTTTAGTGTTTTTTATTGCTCCATTTTCATAATAGTTATAATAGTATATATGACTATCAAACCAAACCCTGTCAAGGGTATCTATATACAAACTGAAAATATCATCTTTCAATCCATCCTTAATTCCAATATTTTTAAATGATTTGCCATTATAAACGCTTGCACCAGAACCAGTAGCCATCCAGATATACCCTTTAGAATCTTGATCAATCCTATAAATTGTATTACTTGGTAGTCCATCTTCTATTGTATAGTTCTGATATATGGTCTTTTGTGCATTTAGCTCCAAAATTCCATAACAAAGCCATGACAAATACAGTATATATAATAGTTTTTTCATTAAGGCTGCTGCTATTACTCAAAATAGATAATTATTGGGGACTTTTAGCTAACATTTAGCCCAGAAAAACCATCAATGTGTAATCTTGACTGTATAAAAAAACATATAAATTGACATTTTTATCGATTTAATTGAACCATTGTTAAACAACATAAAATTTCATTAGACGGACTATTTTTGCTGATTTATGATGTTTTTGACAGATATTCACTACCTTTTATATTGTTTTTTTAGCAAATTGTTTAAAATTTGCGTGACTTTTGGCACAGTTTTGTCAATAAAATAAATGAAGACCTGATTATTAGGAAGAATTGCTTACTACCCATTACAGTTTAATACCCCATTTGTAAAAGAATTTGAAACATTATTTTTTCAAAAAAATTATATGCTATGTCTATTAACTTAAATGATTTGGTAAATGAACAACTTACCAGCGGTATTGTAGGGAAAATCTCTTCCTTAATTGGAGAGAATGAATCTGCAACTTCTTCAGCTTTGAAATCTTTTGTTCCTTCCATTCTTGGAAGCATCGTTGACAAGGGATCTACGAAGGAAGGAGCGGGTTCGCTTCTCGATTTGATTAACAACAACAACCTTGGTGGTGATACACTAAGTGGTTTAGCTGGTGCCTTAGGCGGTGGTGAAAAATCAAACTCTTTTCTAAACATGGGAGGTTCATTGCTTTCTGCTGTTTTGGGTGGAAGACAAGAATCAATGCTAAGCAAATTGATCGGTCTTACAAGCCTTGGTAAAAGTGGAGGAGGGTCATTAATGAGAATTTTGGCTCCTATTGCTTTTGGTGTTATTGGTAAAGTTGTTCGTGGTGAAAAATTAAACGCTGCTGGACTAATGAGCCTTATGACTGGTCAAAGATCTATGTTAGGTGGATTGATTCCTTCTGCTGTTAGTGGTTTGTTAAACTTTGCTGGTGGTAAAAAAGAAGTTCATACTGAACATTCACCTAAGCAAGTTGAAACCAAAAAAGAATATGTTGTTGAGGAAAGAAAAGAATCTAACTCCGGAGGAGGAGGAGGGTTCCTTAAGTTCTTATTGCCGCTTCTTTTATTGGTAGGTTTGGCTTGGTTCCTCATGAGAGGTTGCAACAAAGGTGAAACAACTACTAAGGACAAACAAACCATCGAGAAAACAACGAAGGATCGTACTGATGCTAGAAAAGCAACTCAAACCAGAACGGAAGGACAGTCTGGGACGAATACTGGAACTCAAACTCAAGGTACAACTAAGGCTACAGCAGGTGGTGCCAGTTACAGAATCGATGCCAAAGGAAACATCATAGATGCAAATGGTAAAGTTGTTCAACCAGCTGGTTCTTACTCAAAAGATGCCAACGGAAACCTTGTCGATGCTAGCGGAAACATCCTAGTTAAAGCTGGACAATATGCAGGTAAAGTTGCAGGAGCTGCTGGAGCGGCAGCAGGCGCTGCAGGAAATGCTGCTAGTAATGCTGCAGCTGCAGTTGGTGGACTTTCTGTCAACGATGCTGGAGATCTAGTAAATGCTAAAGGAAAAGTTATCGCTAAAAAAGGTGAATTCTCTAAAGATGCTGAAGGAAACTTCGTCGACAAAGACGGAAATAAATTGGGCAAACTTATCAAGAAAATTGGCGAAGGCATTAAGAAAATTGGTAAAAAAGCAGGAAAAGGAATCAAGAATGCTGCTGACAAAACTGGAAAAGGTATCAAAAATGCTGCTGGCAAAGTAGGAGATGCTGTTAAAGGTGATGGAGGAAACTAATTCTATGATCTGATTCTAAATGAAATTGTTAAAGCGCTATCGGTAAAACCGATAGTGCTTTTTTTGTGCCTTTTATTGAATAGCTATTTGAAAGGATAATTGAATGGCCAATCGCGAATTTTTATTCATATGGAAGCCTTGTCGCCAAAGCTCTTGATAGTGTTACCTCATCAACATATTGCAATTCTCCACCAAAAGAAACACCACGAGCCAACATTGTAACTTTTACATCTAATTGTTCCTCCTGTAGTTTTTTATTGATGTAAAATACAGTTGTGTCTCCTTCCATTGTCGGACTCAATGCCATGATCAATTCCGTAATTTCACCAGATTGAATTCTTTCGAACAAGGATGAAATTTGAAGCTTTTCAGGTCCAACACCTTCCAATGGTGAAATTACTCCACCCAAAACATGATAGATGCCCCGATAGTTTTGAGTGTTTTCTATTGCCAAAACATCTCGCAATGTTTCAACCACACAAACCAATTGCTTTTGCCTAGATCGATTGCTGCAAATAGAACACACTTCTCCATCTGAAATGTTGTGGCATTTTTTACAATACTTGATGGACTCTCTCATTCGGATGATGGTTTGACCAAAGTCCCGCACATCTTCTATAGGCTGATTCAATAAATGTAAAACCAACCTTAAGGCCGTTTTTTTACCAATTCCAGGAAGTTTACTGAAAACTTCAACCGAATCACTTATTAATTTTGAAGGAAATTCCATGTTTCATTTTATAATACCTCTTATAATATCTCACAAAGGCCTGCAAATTACTTATTATAGTTCAACTAGGCAAGCAGGAATTAGCCTCAATATTTTATCCCAATATTAAAGCATTGATTACTAATAGAAAAAAAACAAAAACTGTATTTTTAAATTATTTTAAAGCATTCAACATTCAAAACCAAAGCGTCGAACTGTCGAACTGTCGAAGCGTCAACACTCAACTATGTCAGATAATAAAATTAATACCGAAAAAGCCGCCAAACCAGTTGGAGCTTATCCTCATGCACGCAAAGTTGGTCAAATGCTCTTCCTTTCGGGCATTGGTCCAAGAGATGCTGTAGACAATTCTATTCCCGGACTGGAATTGGATCACCGTGGTAATTTTGTGCAGTTTGACTTCGAAGCGCAGGTCCATTCCGTTTTCCGAAATGTTAAAGGGGTTCTTGAAGCCAGCGGTGCAGAATGGAGTGATTTGGTAGACATTACCGTTTTTCTGGTCAACATGAAAAGAGATTTCAATACCTTCAATAAAATATATGCCGAATACTTTGGAGATGTTCAAGCCTGCCGAACAACTGTCGAGGTGAAAAGTTTGCCCACTCAAATTGCCGTCGAACTGAAATGTGTCGCCTGGCTAGGAGAAAAGGACTAGACATTTTCTCAAATCAAAAAACAGCTTGCTTTTGGTTTTATGACGCTTAACTTTTGGTCTTATGACGCTTACTTTTGGTTTTATGACGCTTAACTTTTGGTTTTATGACGCTTGCTTTTGGTTTTATGACGCTTGCTTTTGGTTTTATGACGCTTAACTTTTGGTTTTATGACGGCTTACTTTTGGTCTCATAACGCTTACTTTTGGTCTCATGACCAAAAGATGTTTTTAATTAATTCTGCCCCTTAAATTAAGCAGTTTTACTTCGTTTCATAAAACTTGACCAGGTCCTTTGGCGATAACACCAAAGGAAAGCCATGATTTGTCTAGAGCTCAAGACTTTTAGATAGTCCCAATTTGTTCTTTCCTCCCTCCAGTTTGGCAAACGGGATTCAACTAGAACTCCATCCCGACCAATGACAAAGATTAAATTATTCAACAATTCTAGCTTTCACTTCCTGCCCACAACGTGCTTACGGTCGGGTTTAAATCCATGAAAGGACGAGTAATTGTCATCAATCCATTTACGCATTGCTTCTTTGTCCATAATAAAACCGGCCTCCCTCATTTCATAAATTTGAATGGGATTGTAAAATACAGAGTCGCAATCAGGACAATAATCTGGGTAACTTGTCAAATATCCTCTAAACTCATGATTTCCGTCTCCGTCAAAGTCAGCATGAGGACCAGCGAACATCGGCAAAGTATCTTGCTTTAGGCTGTTTTTGTCTGAGCCTGTTAACAGCAATATTTTACTTTCCGTACCAGCTAAAAATCCCATAAGAAATTCGTACCGGCCATCTTTTAATTTTCGTGAAATCGGTAAAAGTTGATTGTTCGTATAAAATTGACTTTCGTCATTTCTGTACACCAATTCATCGCCGAAAGCGACCTTTAAGTTGCCAATAACAGGAAGTCCTGTACTGGAAGATTCCATTTTATAGCCATAAACATTGACTTGATCCTCCACAAAAGACCAATGAATCTTCTCCTTTTGTTCCTTTTCATTCATTTGTGTATTACAAATAATACCAGAGACAATAAGTACGGCAAACAGAAACAAATGGTATGGCTTGATTCTTTGCTTAGCAACAGGCGCTTGATCGTTATTTCTGAAGGGTGATAAACTCATTGATTATAATAATGACACAAACAAAGGGCAAATTCAAATTTGCCATAAAATCAAATGTCTTGTATTTGTTTTAAACTCAAAAGATAGCTATTTTGTACTAGTACATTGTTAAATACCTAAAATATCGAATGATCAAATTGAAGGTATTTAAAGTATTTGATACTTTGAATGTAAATTGTCTGGATTTTCAAAAATTGGAACAGAATATTGATTAGCTATACTCAGTACTTGAAGGATTGTTTTAAGGAATTTAAAATTCCTTAATTTAGTCCAAATACTCAGTGAAAAGGAAACTATTTTGCTTAAAAATTCATTAATCTATTAGTATATCCAGAACAAAAATTAAATAATGGCTTTACCATCATATTTTTCCAAACATCAAAAAAACAGGTCTTTCAATTATACGCCGAGGTATTACGATCCCAAAGAAGAGGAACGCAAAGCCCGAGAATTTATGATTGAGCGAGAATTGGCCTTGGAATCTGGTGAAATGGATGCCAATACCGTTACTCAAGGACAAATTAATGTAAAAGCCGAGTTAAGAAAAAAGAGAGCCGAATTGAAAATGAAACGAGGTTCATTTTACCGAAACACCGATAGCACGCTTGTAAACAATATGTCGGAAAGAAACGATCGCATGTATCGCCGAAATACCAGCAAAAATGGACAGTATATGCGGACCTTCCTCCTTGCGATTATGCTAGGTATTGTTGTCGGATATGTGCTCGAATTGGTTAGCGGCTTTTTTGCCATGGCTTTTCTCTGTATTTTTATGATTCTATTTATTAGTAAAATCAATTCCAACTAAGTTTTGGCGGGAGATGTGATAAAATTATTGCCTGATTCCATTGCGAATCAAATTGCTGCTGGTGAAGTTATTCAGCGGCCAGCTTCTGCTGTAAAAGAACTGCTGGAAAATGCCCTCGATGCTGGAGCCACCGAAATCAAATTGATTTTTAAAGATGGAGGTAAAACACTCTTACAAGTTATTGACAATGGCAATGGCATGAGCCCAGCAGATGCCCGCCTCAGTTTTGAAAGACATGCCACCTCTAAAATTAGGGAAAGCAAAGACCTTTTCGTCATTAAAACAATGGGCTTCCGTGGAGAAGCACTTGCCTCTATTGCCGCCATTGCCCAAGTCGAAATGAAAACGAAAAGAGCCGAAGACGATCTGGGAACACATTTGATTATCGAAGGTTCTGAAGTGAAAAAACAAGAAGCCTGTTCTTGCCCTGTTGGAACCTCCATTTCTATTAAGAACCTATTTTTTAATGTTCCGGCTAGAAGAAAATTCTTGAAGTCAGATCCCGTTGAAACGAAAAATATTCGGGAAGAATTCATCAGAATCGCTTTGGCCAATCACGAGATTTTCTTTTCAGTTTTCAATGACGGGCATGAAATATTTCACCTCAAAAAAGGAAACGTAAAACAACGCATTGTAGGACTGATGCGCAAAAATTACAGCGAGCGATTGGTTCCAGTAAAAGAAAATACCAATTATTTAAAAATCAACGGCTTTATCGGTAAACCTGCTTTCGCAAGAAAATCAAGAGGAGAGCAGTTCTTTTTTGTCAACAATCGTTTCATTAAAAGTAGTAGCCTCCACAAATCAGTGATGACCGCCTACGATGATCTTTTACAAAAAGAATATTTGCCATTCTATGTTTTGTTTATTGAAATAGATCCCAATAAAATTGATGTGAATGTGCATCCAACCAAGCAGGAAATAAAATTTGAGGATGATCAAATTGTAAGTACTTTCATCAATGCTGGAGTCAAACGTGCACTTTCTGCCTACAGTGTTACTCCAACCATCGATTTTGATCAGGAAGTTAATTTAGGTTTTGCAAATAAAAGCACCAGTGGAAATTCATTTCACAATTCTTCTTCTCAGAAAGGCAACGCCTCGAAGTCGAATAGTTGGATCGGCGGAGGAACTGGAAGCAATTTCAAACCAAAGACAGAAATTAGAAAAGACGAGAACTGGCAAGAAATGTTTAAAACGGAAGAAATAGATCTCTCTAAACCTGCTGCTTCAGAGGGTCCAGTGGAGGAAAACACAAACTATACAACTGTTCCAAGTTCCCTAAATAGTGAACCGCAAGATGGGGAACCTTCAACCAAAGGACTGCAGGCAAAAACGGAGTACGAGCCTTTTCAGATCCACAATCATTATATTTTGTTTCACATGAAATCTGGAATAGTGATATTGGATCAAAAGTCTGCCCATGAAAGAATTTTGTTCGAAAAATTCCTTAAATGTTTGGAAGAAAATACCAGCAATACTCAAAAGTTGATGTTTCCTACCGAAGTTAAACTAAACAAAGACGACGCCTTGTTGTTAAATGATATCCTGCCTGAAATTTCTGCCCTTGGTTATGAAATTGAAGTAGGCAAGAAGGATACTTTTTACATCAAAGGTGTTCCAATAGATATTGCCAATATCAACAACTATGAAAGCATTTTTGATGAGCTGATTGCTCAATTTAAAGAGAATTCGGCAGAGTTGAAATTGGACAAAAGAGTCAATTTGGCAAGATCAATGGCCAAACATTCAGCCATAAAATCTGGACGTCGTCTAGCTGTCGATGAAATGAAGGCTTTGATCGATCAGCTTTTTGCTTGCGACAAGCCTTACATCGCTCCCAATGGGAGAAAAACATTTGTAACACAAAGTCTGAATGACCTGGATAGGCAGTTCAGAAAAAAATAATATATGCGTAGTCCGGGTTTGAATTTTACAGAGGTTGTAAAAAACCTCATCATAATCAATGTTCTGTTTTTTGTTGCAACTGATGTTTTTCCGGAACTGTTAAGTCGTTTAATGCCAGAAGGTCGAGGATTTAGGAATGTAACAGACTTCTTGGGCATGCATTACTTTGATTCTCCCAAATTTGAGCCTTTCCAAATTATTACCCACATGTTTAGCCACGGAGGCTTTATGCATATATTGTTCAATATGTTGGGTTTGTTTTTCTTGGGGCCTGCCCTTGAAATGAGTTGGGGAGCGAAGCGTTTTTTGACTTTTTATTTTGTTGCTGGATTTGGCGCCTTGGCTGCACATATACTTTTTGGTATGATTCGCGTTTATAATATAGCAGGCGAGTTTACACCGAATTTGAGTGAAATTAGTCAGGTATTGGATCCAGCTAGTTCTCAAACCCTGGCTAATATCTATTATACTCCAATGGTTGGTGCTTCTGGTGCCATTTATGGAGTGTTTGTTGCTTTTGCAATGACTTTCCCAAATGTTAAAATGATGGTCATTCCAATACCGGTTCCTATAAAAGCGAAATATCTGGTAATGGCCATGTTAGGATTTGATTTGTTTTTTGGTGTTGCACAATACTCAGGAGATTCAATTGCACATTTTGCGCATCTGGGAGGCGCTTTAACTGGTTTTTTACTATTAATGTACTGGGGAAGAAGATGAAAAAAGACAATTCTATATTAGACGATTTGAAGTATCAAATGACCTATGGAAACATGGTCAACAAGTTGGTATTGGTCAATGGAGTAGTCTATGTGATGATTTTAGTCGTCTGGATTATTTGTAATATTTTCAGTCCCAATCTTTACAGTTCTTTTTTAGGTTTGCTAAGTGTGCCTTCTGGTTTGTCTGTTTTATACAAACCCTGGACACTGTTTACCTACATGATTTCTCATGAACATTTTTTCCACATCCTTTTTAATTTGATTGGACTTTGGATCTTTGGGAACATCTTCTTAACCTTTTTCAAAGAGAAACAATTACTTTCTGTTTACATCCTAGGTGGGTTGGCAGGGGCTGCCACCTATCTATTGGTTGCCAATTTATTACCTCAGTGGGGATTTGGTGGTCAAATGATTGGTGCTTCAGCCGCAGTTACTGCTATTTTAATGGCCGCAACGACCCTTCGTCCAGATTACGAGGTTAGTTTTGTAATTATTGGAAGGGTGAAATTAAAATACATTACGCTTGCTTTTGTTTTATTCGATTTAGTTGGAATAGCTACAATGAATAATACGGGTGGACACTTTGCGCACCTTGGCGGTTTGATAGTGGGTTTTATATATGTTAAACAATTAGAGATTGGGAATGATCTGAGCAAACCGATGGAGACCATTATTGACAATATTGTCAATCTTTTCAGAGGCAAACGAAAAGGCCCCAAAGTTGTTTACAGAAGCCCTAAAATAAAGGAAAACTTTAAAATGTCAAGGCCTAAACCTGCCAAAAGCAAGGACCTCAATTCTTCAGAAAATCAGGAAAAATTAGACCAGATCTTGGATAAAATTGGTGCGACTGGGCGAGAAAGCCTCAGCAAGGAAGAAAAAGAATTTTTGTCCAAATTCAAAGATTGAGTCAATTATTTCGCCTATTCCACCTCCACAATTAAATTAAAGCATATATTCAACTTTCATTGTAGCGCCGATTAATAAATAGATTCCCGAGATGGGTAGATTCATTATAAAACTTTTACTGAGTATAAATATTCTTGCCTGTCTTGGACTAGCTGCTTCTTATTTTGCTCCAGTTACCAATCCGGAAGAACTTTGGTTTTTGGCTGTTTTGGGCTTGGGCGCTCCCTATCTTCTCATCGTCAATCTTGTTTTCGTTTTTATTTGGATCGTATTCAGAAGATGGTATTTCATTTTATCCCTGTTGTTGTTAATTCTAGGCTGGGGAAATTTTACCAAAATAATTGGTACCAACATTACAAGCAAGGAAGTGGAGGGCGAAAAGCAGTTAAAAGTGATGAGCTACAATGTTCAAAATTTCGACCTGTACAACTGGACTGAAAATGAAGAATCCAGAGATCGAATGTTAGAGCTTATAAAAGATCAAGATCCAGACATCATTGCATTTCAAGAATTTTATACCGAAGAAGATGATGATCATTTTCACAACATAAGGCTGTTGGTTAATGAATTGGATTTTAAATATTTTCACTTTGAAAAAACGCTAACACTTGAATATAAAAATCATTGGGGATTGGCGACCTTTTCAAAATATCCGCTGGAAAATAAAAACCGAGTTCCCATTGAAGGCTCAAGAGGAAATCTGATAACTTATTGCGATGTCAAACTTCCCGAAAATGGCAAGACCCAATATGCAAGAGTCTTCAATGTACATTTGCAATCCATCGGATTCGGTAGAAATGATTATAAGTTTTTTAAGAAATTCCAAATCCAAAATCCTGATATCGAATCTTCTAAATCCGTATTGCGCAAATTAAAAAATGCCTATATAAAAAGAGGACAGCAAGCAGATTTATTGAAAGACCTAACCGATCAAAGTCCGATTCCAGTTATCGTTTGCGGAGACTTTAATGACACACCAATTTCCTACACCTACCAAAAAATTAAAGGAGATTTAAAAGACGCTTTCCTTGAAAGTGGATTTGGGCTCGGCGGAACTTATGCAGGACCATTGCCATCATTCCGAATCGACTATATCTTGGTCGATACCTTGTTCCAACCCAATAATTTTGAAGTAATCGAAAAAGATTATTCAGACCATTTTCCCGTATCAGTTGTGCTAAACTACGACTGATTAAGTTTAAATTGAAGTTTAAAAATGGACTATTTAATCAATAATTTATCAATCAATAATTCCATAACAAACCACTCTGCATTTCAACTTCAACTTACTCTTCAGCTTCGGCTTACTCTTCAAATTACTTAGCCAACAAACATATGCTTCAACATAATGATTTCCTTTTGGTCTAAATGCCTCCATTTTGAGCGTGGTAAATCTTTTTTGCTAAGTGGACCATAAAGCACTCGATCCAATTTTTTTACTTTGTAATTTAAACTTTCAAAGATCCTGCGAACAACTCTATTCCAACCAATGTGAATTTGAATGCCGATCACCTTTTTGCCTTTGCCATGAACATAAGCGAGATCATCTACTTGAGCAACGCCCTCTTCCAATTTAATACCATTGTTTATTTTAATAAAATCTTCCTTGGTCAAGGCTTGGTCCAATTCAACTTGATAAAGCTTACGGACTTCATAGCGGGGATGAGATAATTTTTGTGCCAATTCACCATCGTTGGTCAAAAGAATCAAACCAGTTGTATTCCTGTCAAGTCTTCCAACTGGATAGATGCGTTCATCGACTGTTCCTTGTATAAGGTCCATAATGGTTCGTCTTCCATGAGTGTCTGCACTGGTTGAAATGGCATCTTTGGGTTTGTTGAGTAAAATATAAATCTTTTTTTCAGGCATGACAGGTTTGCCATTGAAGATTATTTGATCTCCAGATTTCACTTTGAAACCCATTTCAAGGACAACATTTCCGTTTACCTTGACCAAACCATTTTTAATATGTTCGTCGGCTTTGCGTCTTGAGCAGACCCCTGCCGTTGCAATAAATTTATTGAGTCTTGTTTCTTCTTTCAGTTTTAACCTAGGCGCGGATTCTTCTGGATCACTCTTCTTCGTCTGAATTTTCTTCACCTTCTCGTCCTTCGACCTCGGATTTTGGACTGGCCTCTCCTGGCGGGACTTCTTCTCCTTTTCTTTCTGTGGCTTTGATTTCGTGAATTTCGTTTTCTGGAGCTCCTCCTCCATGTTCTCCGGATCCTTGTTGGTTTTTTTCTTGGTCCAATTCTCCTGACTCTGCGATTTGATTCGTTTCCTCAGTGACCTGCTGCCCTTCTTGATTAGGGACGATTTCTTCTTTTTGCTCACTTCCTATTTCGTTATGTTGTGGAATAACTTCTTTTAATTTAGGCAAGTCTTTTATGCTTTTAAGACCAAAGTGATTCATAAACTGTTTGCTTGTTCCATAAAGCAATGGTTTGCCGACACTGTCACTTCTACCAGTAATTGTAACCAGTTCTTTTTCAAGCAATTTTTGAACAGAATAATCACAATTCACACCACGAATTTCTTCTATTTGTCCCTTAGTAACTGGTTGTTTATAAGCAATAATCGCCAAAGTTTCCATATTGGCATTTGAAAGCCTCTTTCTGGATTGAACCTGAACCAAATGTGAAATACTTTTGTGGTATTCTGATTTCGATAAAAATCGATAGCCATCACTGATTTCCATTAATGTGAAAGAATATTCGTCTGATTCATACTTTTCACTCAGCTCAGCCATCAGTTCCAATAAAAATTCTCGCTCCAACTCAATGTCCAATGACTTATTAATTACCTTTTCTATATCATCAGGACTAACCTCTTGATTGGCAACAAATAAGATGGCCTCAATGTTTTTAAAGATTTCTTTCTTATACTTTTTCGGATCTTTTGGTTCGACTATCTCTTCCATGTTTTGTGTTTCTTGGCGACAATAAATTTATAACAAATCCCAAATTCAATGCAAATATATGCTGATTTGAAATAGAATGCTCGCCAAAATTGAGAATTTTCAAATTATTCTCTATGAAATTGTTTAAAGCTTTGTGTCGAGATTGGATTTCAATGACTTGTAAACGAGCCCTCAGAATAAGTTATACAAAGCATAAATCAATACAGCCATTCTTTCATGACTTGCGTGAAATGAATTTTAGCTGAAATTTACGCAGCCTCGATAGCAGCGGTATTAAGGGACTTTTAAGCAGGGTGAAGAAAGGAGCAATGACGGCTGAGCGCAATAAGCGAAGACTAATTGCGACTATTCTGAACTCTGCTTAATGGCGCTTAATAGGAGCGGATAGCGAGATAAGCTGCCCAACCAACCAACAGACTTTAGATTAATAGAAGATTATTAGTGCGTAAAATCTATTCTTACTTCTGATTTCTCAAATCCTCCCCCCATTTCAATTTTTGACGGATGGTTTTCAGGAAACTATAATTTTTCAATCGAACCATTTTCAGGATAAAGGGCGCTTTGTGCAAGGTCAATTCTGTATTGAATTGGATTGGGACAGAGCGTGAATCCAGTGTGCATAAAAAATGATCTGAACGACCCTCTACTTTCAGCGTAATGACCTTGTCGTCTGTAAGGACGATTGGACGGATGCTTAGGTTGTGTGGGGCAATGGGTGTAATAATCACGTTTTTGGCGTCAGGAGAGACAATTGGACCTCCACAGCTCAATGAATAACCTGTTGAACCAGTTGGAGTCGATACAATAAGGCCGTCGCCCCAATAAGTGTTTAAAAATTCTCCGTCCAGGTAAACATGGACGGTGATCATGGAAGTCGAGTCTGACTTTAATACCGTGCACTCATTGAGTGCATAATTCCAATCACCAAAAAGGTTTTCAGAACTTTTCAGTAGGAGTAGACTTCGCTTTCGGATATAATAGTCCTTTTGTAAAAGGGCTTGAATGGTTTCTTTTATTTCTTTTTTGTTGACACTGGTGAGGAAGCCTAATCGTCCAGTATTGATGCCGAAGACAGGAATTTCTCCATTTTGGGTCAAGGATATACTATGCAGAAGGGTGCCGTCGCCTCCAAGTGTAAAAATTAGGTCAGGCTGTTTGTCTGAATCCTTTGTTATAATTTGAATGTTTGATTTTTCCGTCAGATATGGCTCGATTTTTCCATAGAAATCTTTGTAGATAGAACATGCTATGCCTGCTTCAAGCATGCAACTGATCAATTCATTGATTAGGTCGCGATCATGCTCCTTCAATACTTTTCCAAAAATGGCAATGTTCATATATGCCCTGTTAACGGATAAACAAATTGTTACGGATTATAGCTTATACAAAATAGTCAAAAAAGCTATTATCATTGTTAGATGAAGGAATTATTATTGGGAATTTTAAATGATATGTTTAATTAGTTGGCTCCTTTTTTCGCTTCAAAGTATGCTTTGTCTTTAAAACCCATTAAACCAGAGGTTAAATTCTGTGGAATTTTATTGATATAAGCATTGTATTCTTCTACGGTCTTATTATACTTCCTTCTTTCATTATTAATTCGATTTTCTGATCCTTCAATTTGAGATTTGAGATCAAGAATATTTTTTTCGTACAATTTGAAATCGGGATGACTTTGAAGATCATTTAAAAAGTTTGAAATGAGATTGCCAACCTCTTTTTGGCTCTTGTCAAAGCTGTCTATTTGAGATTCATTGGTTAAATCTGTTTTAGAAGAAGCAACCTTTCCCATCGCTTTTTCCAAATCGCTAGAATATTTTTGGGTAACTGAACCCACCGATTTAGCCTGATTTAACAATTGTGGAACCAAAGCTGCTCTGCGCTCATAGACCGATTCAACCTGTCCCCATTGGGTATTTGCAGCCTCTTCCAACTCAACAATCTTATTATAGCCGCATGAACTAAAGAATATTGTTGCAAGAACTATAAGAGATAATTGTTTAAGATTTTTCATTTTTATATACTTTTGAATAATTGCTACGTAAAATTTAAGACTATGGGGCAATGGTTAGGTTTACCATCGGTTTATTCTGAGACTATAAAATTATTATTTGTATCAAATAACAAGCTCTAAATTTTGTTAATCTTTGTGCAATATAATTTGCTTTCTCTATAAATAATGTGAAATTACCAAAAATCGTTCTTTATCAACACAATTTTTGACTTTACGGAAATTGAAAATAATCATAAATAATGAGTTCTGAAAAAAAGCTTTTCCTTCTGGATGGATATGCATTGATTTATCGAGCATATTACGCCTACATAAAAAATCCGTTGACCAATTCAAAAGGTGAGAATGTATCTGCGATATATGGTTATATCAATACACTAACGGATTTAATCAGAAGAGAAAATCCTACGCACATCGCATTGGCACTAGATCCTCCTGGAGCAACACTGATTCGAGTCAATGAACATGATTTTTATAAGGCCAACAGGCCTCCGATGCCGGAAGACATTCGTTCTTCAATTCCCATCATTCGAAAAGTGACGGAAGGTTTTAAAATACCTATCCTCATGGTGGAAGGATATGAAGCGGATGATGTTATTGGGACGGTTGCTAAAAGGGCTGAGAAGGCCGGCTTTAAGGTTTATATGGTTACGCCAGATAAAGATTTTGGTCAATTGGTGAGTGAAAATATTTTCATGTACAAGCCCAGCCGTTCGGGAAAACCAGTTGAAATTATGGGGGTTCCTGAAATTCTGGCCAAATGGGGAATTCAAAATGTAGATCAGGTAATTGACATTCTTGGTTTGATGGGAGATGCCTCTGACAATATTCCAGGGATCAGAGGAGTAGGGGAGAAGACCGCAGTCAAATTGCTTGATGAATTCGGAAGTATTGAAAATTTATTACAAAATACAGATAAGTTAAAAGGAAAACTCAAAGAAAAAGTTGAAGACGGAAAAGGGGATGCCATCATTTCAAAAATGTTGGCAACCATTGTTCTCAGCGTTCCCATCGAATGTGATTTGGATGAGTTCATTTTAGAAGAACCAGATAAGGAAGCTTTGAACAAACTTTTCGTTGAATTGGAATTCAGAACATTGGGCAAAAGATTGTTCGGAGAATCGTATTCCGTCAATCAGAGCGCTCCAGAATCTTCAAGTGAGGGCAAAGCCAAAGCAAAAAAAGAAATTCAAACTGGTCAGTTGGATTTGTTTGGGGCTAGTTTACCTGCCAACCAAATGAACGCAGATTTAGTTGGACAAAATGAAGAAAAGGGCAAGAATATTGAAAATACCAAGCACAATTATATTTTGGTCAATACCGATAAAGAAATCGAAGATTTGATTAAAAAGATGATGAAGGAAAAGCTGGTTTGTTTCGATACAGAAACTACTGGTCTTGATGCCAATAATTGCGAACTGGTTGGGATGTCTTTCTCTTTCAAAACCAAAGAGGGGTTTTATGTCCCAATCGATGTTGACCAAGTAAAGGCAAAGGAAAGACTTGAACTTTTTAGGCCGTTTTTTGAGAATGATAAAATTGGCAAAATCGGACAGAACTTGAAATACGATATGTTGGTTCTGAAATGGTATGGTATGGAAATCAATGGTGATATTCACGATACAATGATTCAGCATTACCTTATTGAACCGGACATGCGCCACAATCTTGATTTCCTTTCTGAAACTTATTTGGGTTATTCACCAGTTTCAATTGAAAGCCTGATAGGAAAAAAAGGAAAGAAACAGGGAAGCATGCGTGATGTTGAATTGGAAAAAATCACAGAGTATGCTTCTGAAGATGCTGATCTTGCTTTGCAATTGTTTGAGCAATTTGATCCAGCTCTTAAGAAAAATGGATTTGAAAAATTATACAAAGATGTTGAAGCGCCTTTGGTGAGAGTCTTGGCCGATCTGGAATTTGCCGGAGTGAAAATTGACACAGAATTTTTAGAGAAGTATTCGATAGAGTTAGGGACTGATATTGACTTTGCTAAAAAACAAATTTTTGAAAAAGCAGGAGAAGAGTTTAATATGGATTCTCCAAAGCAACTCGGGCCAATCTTGTTTGAAAAAATGGGGATTCCCTACAAAGGAAAAAAAACCAAGACAGGTCAATATTCTACCAATGAAGAAACACTAAGAAAACTGTCCGAAAAACATACGATTGTCAAAGAGATTTTGGAATATCGTGGAATGACTAAATTGAGAAGCACCTATGTTGATGCTTTGCCAAAAATGGTCAATCCGAAAAGTGGCTTGATTCACTCTTCGCTCAATCAAGCTGTTGCTGCAACAGGAAGGCTGAGTTCTTCTAATCCCAATTTGCAAAACATTCCTATCAGAACGGAAAAGGGCAAAGAAGTAAGGAAGGCATTTATTCCAAGAAGCAAAGATCACATTTTATTGGCAGCAGATTATTCCCAAATTGAATTGAGAATTATTGCTTCCTTGAGTCAGGACAAAAACATGCTGACAGCATTCAATGATGGTCTGGATATTCATACGGCAACAGCTGCTAAAGTGTACGGAATGAAATTGGACGAAGTTGATAGTACAATGAGACGTTATGCAAAAATGGTGAACTTTGGAATTGTTTATGGCATCAGTGCTTTCGGCTTGGCTCAACGTTTGGGGATTAAACGTGGAGAAGCCAAGGTGTTAATCGAAGCATATTTTGAAGAGTATTCAGGTATTCAAAAGTACATGACTGAATCTGTCGAAAGAGCCAGAGAAACAGGTTATGCTGAAACCATTCTCGGTCGCCGTAGGTATTTGAAAGATATTAATTCGAGAAATCACGTCGTTCGTTCTTTTGCTGAACGAAATGCTATAAATGCTCCAGTGCAAGGTTCTGCAGCAGACTTGATCAAAGTGGCAATGATTGACGTTCACAATGAAATGAAAAAGCGTGAAATGAAGTCAAAGATGATTCTTCAGGTACATGATGAATTGCTATTTGATACAATCAAAAGCGAAAAAGAAGAGCTGAGTGCAATCCTCGAAGACAAGATGGTCAATGCCATAAAAATGGATGTACCAATAGAGATAGAAATCGGAACTGGCAATAATTGGCTAGAAGCGCATTAAGCAACGATTAATATTATTGGTTCTATGTGTCCCTGTGTCCCTGTGTCACTGTGTTCTATGTGTCCTATTGTGTCCTATTGTGGTTCAAAATAACAAACCACCAATAAAAGCTAATAATGCCCCATTCACCAGCCAATAAAGCAATTTACTTTCTGCCAGGTCTTGGAGCAGACAAGCGCCTTTTCGATTTCATTGAATTGGAAGGTATTGAAAAAGTCTGCATCAAGTTTCCTAAGCCGGATTTAAGTGAAAGCATAAGCGATTATAGTCGCAGATTAATCCATCAAATCAAACACAAGGATATAATTCTTTGTGGTGTGTCAATGGGGGGAATATTGGCCTGCGAAATTGCAAAGATCATATCTGTCGAAAAAGTTATACTAATCTCCAGTATTAAAAGTGTTCAAGAAAAGCCCCGTCGTTTTAATGTGATAAAATGGTTGCCTTTTACAGATCTATTGCCAATAGAAACCTTCAAACACAAGGCTCGACTGATGAATCAAATTTCATTGGGCAGTCAAAAGGGCAATGATTTGTTCTATGACATGTTAGAGGATACGGACAGTGATTTGTTGAAATGGGGAATAAAACAAGTGGGATTGTGGGACAATAAAGATGAAGTGAAAAATTTAATTCACATCCATGGTGATCGAGACGAGATATTTCCAATAGCCAAAGTGAAAGCTGATTTTGTAATCAAAGGTGGAAGTCATTTCATGATCGTTGATCGTGCAGAAGAAATAAATGGTCTTTTGGAAAATATAGTCTTTGAGTCTTAGTGACTTAGTGATTTTTCGGCTGGCGTTCTTGAGTTTACAAACGAACCACAAAGAAAAAATCACATTTAATATAGAAAACCTCATGCTGCAAAATTCATGCAACATGAGGTTCAATAAGTTCATCTTCTTGCTTGCCAATCATTCCAATTGTCTTCATAAGATTTTCGTTTTTTGAAGATTGGTTGTCTCGGGCTTTGATTGTTTCCATTGCGATATTCATACTGCCAGTTTCTGTGCTCCTGCTGGCGATTGATATAGTAGGGTAAAACTCCTCCTGCAGCATTTATATCCGAGTTGATTTGCTTGCAATCGGCCGAATACCAATTGGCAAAATCTCCGCGCTGTTCAATTTTGTCATATAGACCATGTTGATCTACTGGATAAATCATGATTGTTCCAAGAACAAATAAGCCAATCATGGCCATTGCAAAATTCCAATTTTTCTCTGTCATCGTTCTGTATTTTTAAGGTTAATGTTTCGCTTAATATTAAGCAGATTTTTATGGTTATCGAAAATACCAATCGCACCACCGATTTAATATTTCGTAAGTTATAAGCTGTTGGTTGTTGGCCTTTGGCCTTTTGATGATTATTTGTTTGCTGTTTGAGCGGTTGGCAGACCCAAAGTCTTCCTATTCTAATACTTAAAAAAAGCATCACTCTTTTTCCTGAACCATCTTCTCGCTTCTGAAGGAACCACTCGGACTTTGCCTTCTTTTTGCAATTTGTCCCAATGCTTGATGATATAGCGGAAGTAAAGAGCTTTTTCTAAAACACTTTGAGTTTCGCGCACTTTTAGCTGCTTCTCATAAATGTTGGCATAGCGTCTCACCACCGACTTGCGCCATAAAGTTGGAATTTTCCTGCTAGTTGTTCCCGAACTAGGATCTGTTTTTTTATTGCCATAATAAGCAATCAAAGTCTCGTTGGAATAGACTTCTTGTTCTGTTGGAGCAGGCGTCCAATTGCTAGCTGCATTTCCGGAATTGCCTTGAATTTGCATCTGATGTTTGGATCCGACAAGGTGTTGAAAAATTAATTTCATTCTATTCATATTGTGAATAGAATCTTGGAGCCATCCTGTTTTGATAGATTTAATCATTTGTGAAATTTTTTATGAAGGGTTAAGAATGTTTTCATTTGAAAAAATAGAGTCGTCTTTCTCCTTGTACCATGTCACAGCTTCTGAAGGAAGCAATCTTACAGTTCCATTGTTTTGTAATCGATCCCAGTTGTCCAGTACATAATTGAAAAAATTGGCCTTGATCATTCTGGTTTTCGTTTTCTTTTCGTTTAATCGGTTTGTGTATATTTTAGCATAGCGTTGAATGTCTTTTTTACTCCACAAGTCTTTTGTCTCAATTTTTGTTTTGGGAACCCAGACCAAAGTTGTTACTTCTTTTTCAATGCCATGTTTTTTTTCAAATTGACTTGCCTGGGCAAAGGGCAAGGTGTTGTTGATTTTATCACTTGTTTCTTCCGGTTTGAAATTTTTCTCTTGTCGCTCTATACCGGATGATGCCCGTTCACTTTTTTTGGCTTTACACGCTCTTGTTGAACCGGAACTTTATTTTTGCTATGCATTG
Organism: uncultured Chitinophagales bacterium; assembly: GCA_937927195.1. Lineage (GTDB taxonomy): Bacteria > Bacteroidota > Bacteroidia > Chitinophagales > UBA2359 > JAHDGP01. The sequence continues at coordinate 3,237 of CALBCY010000331.1, read as the reverse complement.
AATTGTCAACAGGTGGCGGAACAATATTGTATTCTCCCATTGGGATATTTCTACCTCCGCTGTAAACCAAATCATTGACCATTTCCGTTTCTTTGGCTGACTTGTATTGGTAGTTGTGAATATTGAAAGTGTTTGCGATGATCATTATTTCAAAAAACAAAGAAATACACATCATAATCATCGCATAATCTCCCATGCTCTTTTTGGTATCTCCAATCAATTCAGCTCTTTGTTGTCGTAAATATTCAATTTCAGAATCTCTCTTTCTCACAATCGAATTAGATCGATCGGAATGTTGATTCCTCAAATCCAAAGCCTGATTTATTTGTGAATCTATACCACCAAGTGCCACAGGATCAACTGCTTTAGAAACATGGATAAATTCTCTTGCTCCAAAACCAGAAGTAGAAACCGAAGCAGCCGAAAACAATAAAGCCAAAAGGGCTAGGCCGGGGACAATCTTCTTGCCCCATTGGAAAAATATGTTGAACAACGAATTCAAAGTGGTGTGTTGACCATATTCTAATAAGAACAAAATCATAACTGTGATCGTCGCTGGTATCATAAATGAAAGGTCAAAAATATTTGAACTATCCATCAATATTGAATCAAACAATGTTTTGATTTCACTTTGATCTTTTCTTAGAATAAACTGATAAGCCAAAGAAAAAACGAGTGGCGTAGCAATTAAAAAACTCAAAGTGTGAAAAGCAAACAAAGTCAGTTTTGAAAACCTAAACAGACCATTGAAAACTTGAGCATAGGATTTGGGCTTTTTTTCATTGTAGGCCTCCACCACATCGGCCCGCACTTTTTCATTGTCAACATAAGACCTCACCAATTCCAATAAATGACCTGAAGTTTTCATTTGGTTTTGCGGGTTGTTCAAAGATTGATTGTTTACATCATTCATCGTTATTTTTATTATTACAGGTTAGAAAAATATAGGCGCTTTTTGCGCCAACGATCAGATAAATAGGTACCAAGTATATTTACAATAAATGTTTGTTGAAGAAAAAAAATCGTCTTGCTGAAATCAAATGGTTTAACCATTTCTTCCGATCAAGATTCCTCAAACTATTTTATATTCGGTACTATCACCACAATAATCTATCTGTTCGGTTTAGTTGTTTTTAAAAGCAGTTGGGCCGTCAATAAAATGACCAACAAATTCTCAACGCCCAACTGCTTCTCAATGAATTTTCATTCAGTGAGTTTGGAATTCCATCCGAATTCCGAGCACAATGCTCTGTAAAAAGGCAGCATAATCTTTGTTTAGATGCTTCAAAAAAGAAAACATTGAAGAAGTTTATACAATCGCAATGAAATCTAATCTCGGCCCGATTTTGCGGTAGCATCTAAAATCTATTGTTTTATGTCAATAATTTTTCTCCTTGGCCATTCGAACTGGCTGCCATAAAAGTTGCTTGGGGAACTTCTGCACTTTTTTTATAAAGCGCATTGTGATCAAAATTGAAAAATTCGTCCCGCTCAAAATTTTTCATTTCCATTTTATACAAGGTCATTTCCTCATGCTCAACCGGCTGGCTTGTTATCTTCAAACAAACCTTGTAGGCATCTTTCTCTGTACTTGTAATGATTTTTTTGCAAAGATTCTTGCAATTAAATGCCAACATATTTGATGCAGCATATTGTCTCAAAGGGAAAGAATCATTGCTTCCGGTTTTAAAGAAATACCAGTTGCCAGAATTCTCGTCTTGCGTAAAAACAATCCGATCTCCCTTTTTCAAACCGACATGGCTAATCGCTGGCATGTTGAAAATAACATTCGAAGAATACATATTAACCGTTACAGTTAATTCTTCATTCGGACTTTCCATCATCGATTTTGTAAAGTGTAGTAGTTGCATATTATATATACTTTGTGAAGTTGTTCGGATTTTTCATCATCGTTTGTAAACAACTTCTTGGTTAAGGATAGATAAACCTGATTCAAGGGCCCATCTTATTATTTTTCTGTCATCCCAGTTCAAAGCATTGATTCAATTGAATTACCCAATGAATTATCCAAGGCTTCGAATCGGAATTTTTTTTGAAAAGAATGGGAGGCGAAATAACCACTCCTCAATGTTTTCACCTGCCCATTCATATTTAACAATTAAAACAATGTTGTTTTCATAAAAAGTTGAGAAAATTAAGTAAAAGTCATTTTTAATTGCTTTAAATGACATTTTTTCTTGAATTATTTGAATTTTACCACATTTTAAATTAGTTTTGAGTTATATAATCATCGTTTATGATACAATATTAATCATTTAAAATGATAATATCAAGTTTAAATGAGATTTTCTAACAAAAAACTTTGAAATGAAACATTTAGGAGATAATCTTAAATATCTGAGAAAGCTTAAAGGCTTCAATCAAGCTGAAGTTGCGGATAAGCTTGGCTGCACTACTACCGCATATGGCGCTTATGAAAGAGGACAAAATGTTCCACCTTTAGAAAAAATTCACTTTTTACAGGATTTATACAATAGTGGTTTGAACCTGGATTTGACAATCGACGATTTGCTAAGCAAAGATTTGAGCAGCGAAGCACCAGGAAGAGCTCCGAAAGATGATGGAATTGACCTCATTGGTTTCGACGCCATGCAAGTGAAGGTAGTTTCTTATAAAGTACAAGCGGGTTATTTAACCAGCTACGAGAACCTTGAATTTCAAGACAATCTCGATGCCATTACCATTCCCCGTTTTGGAACTGGTAGCGCCGGCAATGTCAATAATTTAATGGCTTTTGAAGTTTCAGGGGATTCAATGCTCCCTCGAATCGAACAAGGCGATTTTGTCATTTGTCGCAAATTCCCTATTGAAAGCGATCTCAGCTATTACATCAATAAAAAATTCGTTGTCAATACTGGAGATGAATTGTTGGTCAAAAAATTGAAAAGCTTTGACAAAAATTCAATGCAATGCGTTTTTGCCTCTGACAATCCAATGTTCGAAGACATTCCACTCGATTTTTCAAGCGAAGTGGCAGAACTATGGAAGGTCGAACGAATCTGGGGAGCTGAAGGATAGTTCGAATTACAATAAAAACAAAATTTCAAATTATATACAAGGCCGCTAATCTCATCATTAGCGGCCTTTTTAGACAATGCCGAATGCTCGCTTTGTTGAAAAGATTCCAACCTTGTCCTATTCTGTTCTATCGTATTCTGTTCTATCGTATTCTGTTCTATCGTATTCTGTTCTATCGTATTCTGTTCTATCGTATTC
>CALBCY010000330.1 GCA_937927195.1 uncultured Chitinophagales bacterium | reverse complement strand
CCAGTTAGGTTTTCTTTCTCAAAATTTAACACCAAAGAAGAAGTCGTTACTGTTTTAGATAAAATTTCAAGCTTTTTCAAGGTAGAAGCTTGATCTTTTTTTAGCCTTTAGCCAAAGGCCAAAATAGTAGTTAGTGCATTTCACTTATAAATAAAAGTTTAATCCTAAAAAAAAATCAAAAAAAAAGCCAATAGCCAACGGCCTTCAAAAAAATGCCAACAGCTAAAGGCCAACAGCCAACGGCCTTCAAAAATTGCCAAGAGCTAAGGGCCAATAGTCAACGGCCTTCAAAAAAATGCCAACAGCTAAGGGCAATAGCCAATAGCACAAACCGGCTATTCAGCTTTGACTTCTGTTGCTAAAACATCGAATAAATTCTGAGTGGGTTTCCAAATCATATTGTAAGTCCCTCCACCCTTTTGAACCAAGTCCATAAGGTCGGCATTTTGATTTTTACTAAAGTGAAAAACACTCATAGTAATGTCATTTTTCTTTCCGTCTTTAACAATCATGTAAGATGGTTTGTAAATGGTGAATAAACCGTCAGTTGCTAGAATAATTCTATTGTTTCCTGAATCTAGTTTATTGGATTTTACATAATCATAAGCCATTTGTATTCCTGCCTGTAATTGGCTACCACCTTTGGTTTTAAGCGAGTCCAAGGTTGCATGAATTGTTTCCGTGTTAACACAGGTTGTAACTGGCAAAACCAGCTCCCCTCTTCTCGTAAAAGTAATAATGCTTATTTGATCTTCTGGTCTCATTTTATCAACGATCCCTTTTACTGAAGCTTTGAGTTTTTCCCACTTTTCTTTTGTTCCCATAGAATTAGAGATATCCAACAAAAGAATCAAGTTGACAAATGGGCTTTCCCCCATGAACTGATATCTGTTCTTGTATTCCATTGGAATAGCATTCTCTTGATCGTTTTCTCCTTCAAGGCTTTGTAATTCTTCCAATGCCAAGGGTTTTTCAAAATGAACATTTTCCAAAGTATCTAGTTGGGCATAAAACAAGCCCTTACCGTCGGTTCCAACCCACAAGACATTGGCCTTATCAACTTCCATGCTTAAGATTCTTTTGCTTAAAAAGCCATTATCAGGTCCAAACACTTCACAATCTAATCCCTCGCAATAAAAAAGTTTTTCTCCTCCAATCCAGAGCTTGCCCAATTGGTCAAAAGCCAATTTATCAAGGCGTACCCCACTGATATTTCTACTAAATTCCGGTTTTAACCAAACTTCAAAATTTTTATAATACCAAACCCCATCTTTTCCTGTAATCCAAAGAGAACCATTGTTCTCTAAAATATCTGTGACATGAATTTCAGCCTCTCTTGTTATTTTGTCTTTCTTAATTCCATTGGACATTTTAAACAAACCATTGTCTGTTCCTATCCAGGTTTCTTTGTTTTTATCTGTAAACAAGGCATTAATTCTTCCGAACTTATCAAGCACTTCTATGTGCTTAATCCCAATTACTTTGGCTTCCTCATTGGATTCTCTTTCAAAACTTACTTTAACCAATTTGTCTTCCATTCCAACATACATTCCATTCGAAAAGGACTCAACTGCGTTTATAATATTATCCGGGCGATCGATAACAGGATAAGACACCCCTTGTTTCAAATTTTTCAATTCCCCATTAATAAGTCCTAGCCACACATTTCCTTTCGAGTCTTTTGCCATTGAATAAGCTCCATTTGAACTAACCGTGTCTGGACTGGAAAATTGATCGAAAATTTTCACGATCCCCTTATAAGTTGAAACATACTTATGGTTATCGGACTCGACCAAAATCGAAAATATACTCTTCTGGTCTAAAGAATCATATCGTTCAAAATAGTAATCCTGCGCTGAACCATTTAAGTAAAATAGGCTAAACAGAAAAACGATAAAATAAAATTTCATAAGGGAATTTATAGTTAGTCTAATCTAAACTTACCTGATGCAATTACTTCTTCTTGATATTCTACCTCAAAAACAAAACTGGTTTTCAACTCCTTTCTTTGATCCTGTGGTAGAACTATGTCAATATTGCCATCATAATAAACCATTATTTCATCAGAAACTTCACGGTTTGGAGTAAGAACTATTGGGACATTGCTTTCAAGTGGATTGTTTTCTATTCCAGCATTCTGATAAAGATTCAAATAGACTTTTACATTATTTTCAGCATCTTCCCTTGGCAAAGCAAAGCAAGTACTTATGTTTAAATTCATATCTTTTATCCAAGATAATTTGTGTAAGTTGGTGTCATCCAAATTAACTGTGCCTTTTTTTGTTTGATGGGTAACCATTGTGCAGGCATCAGAATAATTTCTCATCAAACTTATTATTCTTCCTTGGTTAATTTGTCGTTCTCTATCTAGAATTTGTTGAAGAGCCGAAGCTGCTATCTGGATGGACTCTTTTGAATCAGAAAGCTTCGAATTGATGGTTATCAATTCATCATTGGCCACGTTGATGGAGTCGTTTTTTTGTAAAATTGAAATGGCATAACGCTCCATTGCTTCAAATTCCTCTTTATTTTTCTCTTTCGCCATTTGAAGGATTCGAACAGTGTCTGTCAAAGTCGAAACATTGTTTTGCATCTGGCGAATTTTCCTTTGCAGAAAACCGACCTTGTTGCGCAACTTCAGAATTTCCATTTTCATTTCATAGGAAGAAGTGATGAGAGAATCTGACTTTGCAATTTCCAATTCTTCAGTCTGAGCATTGGCTTTAAAAAAAAGACAAAGAACTAAAAACAACAAAAGAGAGGTTATTATTTTTTTCATAGAATCCACATTTCAAATAAAACAACGGCTGAGTTAATCAGAATTAATTTTGAGCCAAATCGTAATTGCTTTTTAAAGAATCTAAATCTGTCTTGTACTTTTCTAATTTTGTTTGAAAGGTCGCTTGATCAAGGCTTCCCTCTTCAAATGCATTTACATCTGCTATCATAAATTTCTTTCTCGAGTTGACCAACATTTCATAGGCTTCTAATTCTAATAAAATACTGTCTTTTTGAAATTTACTTTTCTTTTTAAAATCCTTATTGGATTTATCTCTAATTTTTTCTTTTGTTTCGACTAAATCCTCTTTTATGATTGCTTCGATTTGTTGTTCAAGGTTTTCAGCTTTGTCCAACAATTCTTCTTTTTCTCTGTTTTCTACAATGATTTCCTGATCAAGGTCTTCCACTGCTTTTTCAACAATATTGTTGGCGTCTTGCTTAAAATTGGCTTTGGAAAAATACTTCTTACCCGTAATAAGGCCAGCTGATAGCAGCGAGCCAACTATGACAAGTAAAAACGCAATTTTTACCCACGAACTGAGCCAATAAATCCTGTTCAACAGAAAATAGATCAGCGTAAATAAGATTCCTACACCTAAAAGGGGCAGTACTAAAGAGTTGGCACTTTCAAACATTTCACCAAAATTTGAATATTAACAATAGGTATTTTCAAAAATTGGAATAACGTGGAACTGAACAGGAAAGGATTGCCCAATTCATTTGAATCAGCTAAAGTATTTTCAGCCAAAGATTCAGAGGATTGGAATGATTCCGCAGTATCAAATTTCATTATAGAATTGAATACAGCGAGAAATACATTAAAGTAAAAAGTGATGCGAGCAGGCATTGGTTCTGTAGCAGAAAGAATGCTATTTGCGGCTAAGTCAGGATGCTTAGTCGCCATGAGACAAGATTTGAAACCCTGGAGTGGTTTCTCTCCAGAATTGCTTTGCAAAAAGCAGATTTCCATAATTCAGTTTAGTTTTTCCGACTTCGAAATATAGCCAATGAATCTGAAAAATTCCAATTTATTGAAGAAAAGTTCAATTATTGTTTTTGCCTTCAATGGCTGAAATAGACTTAATCCTAGACCACATAGTAGCTTGTGCTTTGGTCCTTTGAATTATGGTTGCAGTCTAGAATGACGGATAAACAGATAGGTATTAACGGAACAATTGGAAATTGTCATTATGGAGGCAGCATGCCTAGATTGATTGTGAGAGCAGAATCAACAAGGTACCTTATTCATGCTGCCCTTGCCTCAAACAAACCATCGGTTTGGATTGTCATTGATGAAGCATTCCAATGCTACTAAGTAGTTCGAAGAAACAAATCCACAATCGGTCAATGGAATGAATCAGTGAAATTCCCTATCTTCGCATCCTCAAATAAATCATTTCAAAAAGAGACAAAGATGAAAAGAATTGCAGTTGACATGGATGAAGTTTTAGCCGATTCCCTAAGTAGAGAATTGGATTTGTATGAAAGAGATTTTGGAAGCAGACCATCTTTAGAACAGCTAAGCGGAAAATCACTTCATGCTTTTGCACCAGAAGAACAGAAAGAACAAATTAAATCAAACATCTACAGCAAAGGATTTTTTAAAGACCTTCCTTTGATCGATAATGCAGTAGATGTAATGAAAGCTTTAAACGATCAATATGAAGTTTTCATCACAACAGCTGCTATGCCTTTCCCCTACTCTTTCAACGAAAAGTATGAATGGCTCCAAAAACATTTTGATTTCATTCCATTCCGTCAATGGGTCTTTTGCGGACACAAGCACTTTATATCGGCTGATTATATGATCGACGATTGGGCATTCAATTTTGAAAACTTCAAAGGAGAAGGACTACTATTTGGGGCGACACACAATGAAGGAGAAACAGATTATAAGAGATTTGAGGGTTGGTTGAAGATTGGGGAATATCTGCTTTAGATGGTGGGTATTAGGTATTGGAACAACAGCAAAGCTGCTTGATGGGTTTGTTTTTCTTTGTCGGAGATTCTTGGATTCCACCTAGGGCAGAAGATCATTTTAGAGAGGATTGGGTGTTCGGTAGGCTAAAAGCCTACATTTATTTTAGTGTACTACAAATCTGCGATTATGTAGTAACTAACCAGGGTCAATAAATAATTTTTCAACTTCAACTTAATTTTCAACTTAAACTTCCTTACTGATCAAAGGCGAACTGGATCAAATTTGCACCCATTTGCAATGCTTTTCTTCTGACTTGCTCTGGATCGTTGTGAACTTCCGGATCTTCCCAGCCATCCCCCAAGTCACTTTCGAAAGAATAAAAACAAACCAGCCTGTCCTCAATGAAAATTCCGTAACCTTTGGAAGCTGCTCCATCATGTTCATGTACTTTTGGTAGGCCGTTGTTAAAATCGAAAGCCTGGTGATAGATAGGATGTGAGAATGGAATTTCAACGAATTCTTTGTTAGGGAAAACCTGCTTTATCGCCGTTCTAACATATTGATCCATTCCATAATTATCGTCTATGTGCAAGAAGCCACCCGACTCTAAGTATTTACGGACATTTCTAGCTTCCTCATCTGAAAAGACCACATTTCCATGACCTGTCATGTGAACAAACGGAAGATTGAACAATTCGATGCTCCCAACATCCACAATCACCTGCTGGGGATCAATATTGGTGTCCAATTCACGATTGCAAAAACGGATCAGATTTGGAAGGGACGTCTCTCGATTGGAGTACCAATCACCTCCTCCTGAATATTTAAGCAAACCAATTTTGACATTGTTATCAGGAGTCGGAATAAAGGCCGCAAAAAGGCAAAATCCTATAAAAAGCAAGAAATATTTCTTCATCGTAGTGTATTGAATGAGTATTGAAGACATTTTAGTTAAAATCTTCCTACAAATTTACGAAGATGTGCCACTTTAATTTTCATTTTTAAGGGATTTTATATCTTTCAGCATGACTTATTTCAAAAACACCCTATTTTTCATCTTTTTATTGGTTTCAATGAGGAGTATTTGTCCTCCAAACAAACTGATGAGCCCGGTTCCTGATCTTTTGCCTTTGGAAAACATCCAACTACCAGAAGGTTTCAAAATTGACATTTTTGCCGAAAAGGTGGAAAATGCGCGTGGAATGGCCATCGGTGATAATGGGACGGTATTTGTTGGAAGCCGGAAAGCAGGGCTGGTTCACGCCCTGATCGACAAAAACAATGATTTCTTGGCCGATGAAAAGGTCATCATTGCCACTGATTTGAACATGCCCAGCGGACTGGCCTTTCACAAGGGCGACTTGTATGTGATGGAAATAGACAAATTGTGGAAATATGAGCAAATTGAAAAGTCTTTGCCATCGATTCCCGAACCCATTCTGATTACGGACAAATTTCCAGACAAAACCCATCATGGTTGGAAATTCCTGAGATTTGGGCCCGATGGATATTTGTACATTCCCGTGGGCGCTCCCTGCAATGTTTGTGAGGAAGAGGATGAAATATTTTCCACCATTTGCCGCTTCAATGTCGAGACGGGTGAAAATGAAATCTATGCCAAGGGCGTGAGAAATTCCGTTGGTTTCGACTGGCATCCCGAAACAGGAGAACTTTGGTTCACTGAAAATGGCCGCGATTGGCTGGGAGATGATCTTCCACCAGACGAATTGAATAAAATTTCAGAAGCTGGACAACACTTTGGCTTCCCCTATTGTCATGGAGGAGAATTTCTAGATCCAGATTTTGGGAAAGGGAAAGATTGTAAAGATTACGTTCCACCAGTTCAACAATTGGGAGCGCATGTTGCGGCAATTGGTATGCGATTTTACAATGGATCGCAATTTCCACCTGAATATAAAAATCAAATTTTTATTGCGGAGCATGGCTCTTGGAACAGAAAGAAAAAGTCTGGCTATCAAATTTCATTGGTAAAATTAAATGATGATTCAGAAGCCATTTCATACGAAGCATTTGCATCTGGTTGGTTACACGACGGAGACGTTTGGGGAAGACCCGCTGATGTCATGCAAATTCAAGATGGTTCTATGTTGGTTTCGGACGATTATGCGAATGTGGTTTATCGAATTTCATTTGAGTAAGGAAGGCTGTTAGCTTTTAGCCCTTGGCCTTTAGCAATGGGGAAAGGGTAAAATGAACTCACTAAAAAATGAAGGAAAAAATGAAGAACCGAAATCAAAAAAATACGAATGAAAAAATTAGCCCCAAAAATCCTCGTTTTATTTTGTTTCATAATGTTCAATGCCTGCTCAAAAGAGGAACCACCTGATGAAATGGAGGAGGAGATGGAGAATGAAATGGAGGTTGAAATTGACACTGATGCAGAACAAGGCTGGGTCTTGATCAAAAAGGAGCAGATTAATAATACAGGAATATTGAAAGAATTTCTGGGAGAAAATGATCTCAATCCTACTCCGCTTGAACCCTATCCAATTTCATTAAACTTTACCGATACTGCTTCTATTTGTGGACATCACGATGCAAATTTGTACAGAGGAAGTTACAGTATAAGCGAAAGCAATCAAAGCATTTCTTTATCCATAGGAGAAGTTACTGATGTGGGATCGCCCACATGGTACTGGGATTTTCTTAATGACATAAGTTCATATATTACAAAATATGAAATTCTAAATTTTGACACCTTGAAATTATCGAATAACAGCGGCAGTCTGACTTATGTGCTTTTGAGGAGAGATTATGAGGACTTGTACAACATTTATTACCAGGCATTTGACGGTCAATGTGCTTTTGATACTG
>CALBCY010000329.1 GCA_937927195.1 uncultured Chitinophagales bacterium | reverse complement strand
GTACTGGTTCCAATAGACAAGTCAACCTTCCAGGTGGTAAATTATTCAATGTACCATTTGACAACAAGGTTTACAGAAAAGCTTTGATGCTGACTGCTTTATTAGCGGCTGGTGGTTTTGCTGGATCTTTCGGGATCTTCGGCGCTGTCTTTATGAGCGATATCATTGGTACTGCAATTGCAGGTCCGGTATTTGCTTATTTAGCTCACTTGTTGTACTTATTGGAGACTCGTAAAGAGAAAAAATAATCTTTCACAGATTTTAAAATAAAATGTTAATCCCCGATATCTTTGAGATGTCGGGGATTTTTTTTTGGAAGTGCGGATGGTTTGTGGATTAACGCAGAGACACAAGGACGCAAAGGTGGTTTAAGAGCGGTTAAACCGTGACAGAGACAATTCGTGAACTTGCCCGTACAATAATATTTTAACAATTATGGAAAGACAAAACACTATTTGCATTGTTTCAGGCCTTCAGCGATCAGGTACTTCCATGATCATGCAAATGCTTGAAAAAGGAGGATTAGTCCCTTTAACCGACCAAGTCAGAAAAGCTGATGAAAACAATCCGAATGGCTATTATGAAATTCAAGGAATCTACCAAAAACTCAATCAAGGGAATTTCCCAATAGAGAACGCTTTCAATAAATCTCTTAAAGTTTATGCCAAGTTCCTTCCCATTTTACCGAAAGATCAACATTACAAAATCATTTTTATAGAAAGAGACCTCAATGAAATCTGGCAATCAATCCATAACATTTCAATCAGCAAGGGACAAAAAATAAAATCGGAATTCTTCAATATCAGAAGAAGAGAAATGCTCAAAAGCATTGTTGAAACTGCAAAAAACTGGATTAAAGAAAACAATCAGGATGTGCTGTTTCTTTCCCATTCAGAGGTGATAAGTCATCCCGAAGTGGCAGCCGAAAGCATCAATGCATTTTTGGGAAATTCATTGAATCAGAACCAAATGGCTGCGGCCATCCTTCCGGAATTGCAAAAAGTCAAAGAGAAAAAGAAGTTTTGGGTTACTGATCGTGCTCCGAAGTCTGTGGCAAGTCTAATAGAAAAATATGCGGAAGGGAAAGATTTTTGTGAAATTGGAATTGGCGAAGGCCATTTGTTGAATCAAATAAGTGGATGTCAAAGCAAGTTTGGAATTGAACAAAACCAGTATGGCATTCAAAGATGCAAAAGTCTTTATCCCCATTTGGAAATATTAGAAGGCGACGCATTAAATTTCATCGCCCAAAACCCATTCGATGTCTGTTATATGTGGCTTACTTATCCAACCAACCAAAAAGTTGTCGATGCAATCTTAGAGAACAATCCATCTTCGACCATCATCATGGGATTGAATTACTTTTACCACCTTCCAGACGATGACGAAAAACTCAAGAAATACCTAAACAATTATGGTCCAGTCGCAAAAGCCGAGTTGTGGAATCAAAACATTGACAAACATCTTAAATCTATTAAAAACAGGGGTTTTAATTATAAAGTCATCCAAGTGATCGATGAGGAAAATGATGAAATATTCAGTTTGGCGGTAATCAATCAATAAACAGATGGTTTGTGTTTTTAGCGCAGGAACGCCTGCCCGGAGAGGTGCGAAGGGGCAAAGGATGGTTTTATTCCGCCAATGTAGCGAAGCCCTAAACAAAAGCCATTTTGCACAATCATTGGGATAATTCACTAAATTTCACGAACTTTAAATAAGCAATGGGCTTAATATTTGCCTTTTGTTTTTTCAACCAAGCTTTAATATTTCAATGGCAAAAAAAAACGATAGTACAGGTTCTGGTGAATCTGTTAATATAAACGGTGGTGATGCTGGCGCTATTGCTCCTCCACAGAATGGTGGAGGCAACAATGGGCCAATGAAATGGTGGTATGATCGCTCTCCGGTCTTGCGTTTTATAATATTATTCATCCTTTTCATGATAATTTTTTATTCGGTTTGGGCGACCAACTGGTTTCACGAAAACTTTGTGGCTGCGGTTACCAGAGTCGATGCTAGTATTGCCAGTTTCTTTCTGGATCTATTTGGCTATGAAACCCATGCGGAGGGAACAAGTGTGGTTTCTCCATCAATGACTGTTAATGTAAAAACTGGATGCGATGGGATCGAAGCGATGGCTTTGTTCAGCTCAGGTGTTCTTGCATTTACGGCAAGTTGGGGGCATAAAATAAAAGGGCTGATCGGTGGTATTGCCTTTTTGTTTGCTGTTAATATTGTTCGAATTATTCATTTATGGTTATCAGGATTGTATATGCCTGAATATTTTGAGTTTTTTCATCAAAACTTTTGGCAAATCCTCTTTATATTAATATCGATTATTACCTGGGCTATCTGGATTAACAGAGTTAGTAAAAAGCCGAAAACTGCCTGATTGTTCCTATGATTAATATCAAAAACCTAATCATTTTCGTCCTTAGCTTTGTCATCATTTATGGCTTGCTTAATGTTGTTGTTCCTAAAACTGGAATGGACAAATGGTACAACAATCAATTCGTCATTTGGGGCAATAGCTTTTATGGAGAATGGGGCGAGAAAGGAAGAGTGGATTTCACTAAAATCAAGGCAAGCAAAAAAAGCATCTTCAAGCATCCATTTAAAGAATACGATGATTGGGTTCAGATCAAGATGTTGAACAAAGAAATCATTGCAGAAGCCACTCGGATCGCAAGAATAAGAGGTGCACAAAGCGTTCAGGTTGATCATGCACAATTCGAAATCGATGTTTGGAAGTTTGCTGTAATCCCCATAATGCTGGTCATTTCATTGATACTGGCCACTCCCGTTTCAATTCCTCGACGGCTTTTGTCACTGCTTCTTGGATTGATCGGAATCAATCTCTTTGTAGCTTTCCGCTTTTGGATTAGATTCACAACAGAATTAAATCGACATATTTGGTTGGATCTGGGTACTTTGGGACCAAGCTTGAAATGGTTTATGACCCACTTGAACACCATTTTTATGTTCGCAGGCATTAGCTTGATTGTTGCTGTAATTATTTGGGCGATTGTAACGCTCAGACCAGGTGACAAGGGGCTGATTTTGAATATTGAAGAGGAATAGTATTTTTACAGTACAAGACAACAAGTATAAAGTAGCAAGCCTGTTGATTTATCAGGATGTTATCTCCATTCACAATGCTGCTTTTATTCTCTTTGTAATTTCTTCAATTGTCCCCAATCCATCAAAAGTAATTACCTTTATTTTCGTTTTCATATAATCAATTGCGGGTCTGGTTGAAGCTTCGAAGACATCGATTCTTTTTGTATGGATTTTAGGATTCTTATCGTCTTTTCTATTTGAAGTTTCCGCTCTTTTTGCAGCTCTCTTTAAAAGCTCAGACACGGGCACTTCAATGTTCAATACTTTCCCAATCTTCATCCCTTTTGATTCGACCAGTTCTAATAGGTCGTTTACTTGTGGAATGGTTCTTGGATAGCCATCCAGAATGATTCCTTTGTTGTCTTTATTTTCATCCAGAATTTTACTAAACAAATCTTTCATTATACCATCTGGAACCAAGTCGCCTTTTTCTTCATATTGAGACATTATTTTTCCTATCTCTGTTCCGTTTTTCTTTTCAAGTCTGCATCTGTCTCCGGTAGAAATGTGCTTGAAATCCAGTTCTGAGTTAAGGATTTTGCACTGGGTTCCTTTTCCTGAATATGGTGGTCCTGTAATTATGAGTATTTCCATGATATATTTAGAGAATGAACAAGGAATGGGATCGAGATAAATCGGATTGTTATAGAGGAATAACCGGGTCAATAAAACAGGAACTTACACTTATTTCTTCGGAAGTACCATCTGCATAATGAACCATAGCCTTTACCCTACCCTTTTTAGTGTAGGTATCCATGATTATCCGCATTCCATCTCCAGAAAGATTACCTTTTATAGGTGTTTCTTCCTTTTCGTATTGAATTTTTTCTATTGAAATTGCAGGTTTTTCCAAATATATTTGATGCTGCTTGATTTGTTGAATTTCCTCATCACCGAATTTTTCGGTTTGGGCATTCAGTTCACCTAGTCCAAAAATGGCAAAAGACATAAATATTAATACAAAGAATCGGCTCATCTCTTGATATTTGTGATTGAAACAGTAATTTAGCGATATTATGGAAGTTAAAATTGTTCCGTAATAAATTTAACCCTTTTTAGGCTCTTATGCTAGGGTTAAAATGTTTGTTATTTACTAAAATTGCATTGAAACAAAATAAAACATCCTATGGCACTCGATAAACATGGCATTGCAAAGCGCATTTCACAAGAATTGAAAGATGGTTATTATGTAAATTTAGGGATAGGAATACCTACTTTGGTTTCCAATTATGTTCCTGATGACATCAGTATTGTTTTGCATTCAGAAAACGGTTTGCTCGGAATGGGACCATTCCCAAAGGAAAGTGATGTTGATGCCGATTTGATCAATGCAGGAAAACAAACTGTTACCACTTTGCCGGGAAGCAGCTTCTTTGATTCTGCCTATAGTTTTACGATGATCCGAGGAGGTCATATAGATTTAACTGTGCTTGGTGCAATGGAAGTTTCTGAAAACGGAGACATTGCCAACTGGAAGATTCCTGGTAAAATGGTCAAAGGGATGGGTGGAGCGATGGATCTGGTTGCAGGAACTGAAAACATCATTGTAGCCATGCGACATACCAACCGAAAAGGTGAATCGAAATTATTGCCAAGTTGTACGCTGCCAATAACCGGACTGAACTGCATCAGAAGAGTCGTGACTGATTTGGGTGTTTTTGAAATAAAAGATGGTGCCTTTCATTTACAGGAAAGAGCACCGGGTGTTTCAGTCGAAGAAATCAAAGAAAAGACGGCTGGCAAATTGATTGTTCCTGATGAGGT
>CALBCY010000328.1 GCA_937927195.1 uncultured Chitinophagales bacterium | reverse complement strand
AAACCAAACAAGATTCTAAAGCTAATCAATGGAGCAATAGAAACTGGTTGGTTGATGAGATTTTTGAATAGCATTCTAAAATCACAAAGGTTCGATATGGAGGATGCATTTGTCAAATGCTTGAAATTGTTTTATTATAAAAAATCTGTTCTCAATGTCTATTCGGAGGTCTAGATGTTTTAGAATTTCGGATGTTTAGATATCTACTCCAATAGTCCTATGTTCTTTCGACCGCAGGAAAAAACTTAATCTGAATCGCTAGGGTTGTCAACATAAGTAATGGAAATGCACAAAGCTGTAGGCAAATCAGTTTTAATCAAAACAACTAAATCACTTAGTTCTTCATAGACTGATTCAATTTGTGCATTGGTTTGTCCTTCACCAATGTTGCTACTTAAGGGTATTGGATGATCGGACATAGAAGCAAAGGATTCAGAGAATTGACTTTGGATTAGATCGTCTAGCGAATGGCCGTTTTTTAAGACGTTTATTTCTTTGAGAAAATCGTCTAAGCCCAATCCATTGTTTCCTTGGAGGTCTTTGCCCAGATAAAAGTCCCAACAGGCTTGAAGAGCTCCCAAAGCTAAGTGAGATGAAATTTGTGAATAGTAAGCTTCCACTTTAGTTGGGTTTGGAATATTCAGTGTGAAAATTCCAGCTGGAATTCCAATTTTGTCCCGTTTAATTAGTTCGTATTGTTTGTTGAAATTGTTAATCAATAAACTCATTGATGTTCCTTCTGCAGTGCCAATGTTTTCAATAAACTGATCACGATAAAATACTTCCCAATCTTGAATGACTTTTTGTAGGGATTCGTTCATCATGAAACTGATTTCATTGAAATACAATTCCAGACTTGATTGGTTTTGATTTATAAAATCCAATTGCTGTGAATTTGATTCCCCTCCAATGCCATACAATAAATAGTCAACGGCTGGCAAGCCTTTGTCGTATGACTCTATCTGATTAAACTCAAAATCGTTGTCAAGGATTCTTTGATCAATTTGGCTTGTATTGGCGGGAAAATAGTTGAAATTCTCTCTGAGCATTTCTGATTCAGCTGGCCCAAAACTGTAAAGAGCCACTCTTTGCCAATTGTAATAGGTCTCCCGAAATGAACTCTGAGCGTCTAATAATTTTGATTCATTTGGAGCTTCTATAAGAAGCTGAATTTTATTTGTCATTTCATCTAATGAAGTCGACAATGTTTTGTAATCGGGAATAATTATATTGTCTGCAATATTTGTAAACATTGCATTTTGATCAAAATCGGATTGACAGGGATCATTGTTCTCTTTGCTTTTATCACAGGATGAAAACAGCAAAACAAAAGAGCAAATTCCCCAAATAGATATTAAACTTTTATTCATGATTTTTAATGATTTCAAATAGAAATTCAAACTATAACTCATTTGCGATATTGGTCAATTCGAAAATATCGGCAATAGAATCTTTCACATTGTTGATTGTTGTTTCCGTAATGTCCACAATATTCATTTCAGAAAAGTCAGAGGAACCTGCTAAGTTCTCAAGCCATTGATTGATCCTGTTGATGTCAACCGACCTGCTCTCATTGAATTTTAAAGAATAGATAAAGGCGATTGCCTCAGAAAGACTGTGTGCGCGGATGGCGTAGTCATCGTAGTTTTCGAAGCTTGCATTTAGATAATGAATAGCTGTTGTTATGGAAATTAACTCCCACTGTTTTCTGATTTCAGCAATTGCTTCATCTCTTGCTGGTAAGTCTTTATTGCTAATTGCTGCTCTTCCTTTGCAAAAAGCATTCATGATGTGTGTGTTAGAATTTAAAATGGCATCTCTCTTGTCAGAATATGAACCCCAGAAAGACAAGGGGGCAGTTTCGGTCGGAAAGTTTTTTGGTACTCCTAAATAGCCAAAAGCTTCATCCCAGTGGTGTTCCATTTCTGTTCCTTCACCATCTGTGACAGTGATATTGTCAACATCCATTTTACCATGAGCCAAATAAACGGAGGTCGCTTGGTAATAAATGAAAGCACCCATTAAGCCTTTCTCTATTATTTGGGCATGATCCAATCCATCAGATCCTATGAGGTATGATTTGTCACCATTGCTTACGATTCCATCAAGCCCTGGACCACCCTCAGATTCAATTGCACTCAATGCTGCTAATTCATTGAATAAATCTTCAAAACCTTGAATTTCCGTTTCAATGGTTTTTGACTTTATAACTTTCGAATCTGAATAAGTGCCAGCCCAATTAGCCAGTGTTGCATCGTTTGAAAACATTGCAGAAAGCCTTTCAGCTTCCAAGGCATTTCCAGTTTGGCTGCTAGCCATATAGGTTTTCATTTCTGACAACATTGACAATCTCTCAGTTTGCCCAGTAAATGAAACGTTTTCAAAATTGTAAGTGCTTGGTATAGAATAGTCTAGCTGCGGATCATTGTCCTCTGAACAAGAAGACAAGGCGCAAAATATAAAGCAAATTAGAAAGCAGCTATTGCATTTTTCTTTGAGTTTGAGCATAATTAGTTTCGAATGATTTTATCGTTATCAATTGTAACGTGAAATTAAAGTGCAGACTTAATTTTTTACTACCTAAGAGTAGTGATATAAATCAAAAGGGTAGGTATTTTGAAGTGAATGTGAATAAACAAAAGAACTTTGTATTGGAAAGTAAGTCCTTACTTTGTTTAATTCTAAATGAATTTATTCAAATGTTTTCTGCTTGATTATTGTGCATTTGTCTTTTGCTAAGAGATTGAAAATGTATTACTTGACTGGTATAGGAAGCTGAATAAAAGAGAAATGATTGAGTCCAAAATTAAAATGTATTGTAATTTAATTAAAAATATAAAATTATTCTTAACTTTGAATTGTTCAAAACCTTAAACAAAATAAATCTTGGAATTGGGTTTTTCAAGTGGCATTCTTGATCTGTTACAGGATCTAGAGTGCCTTTTTTTATTGCAATATTTTGATTTTCTGCTGTTTCTGAACCTGTTATATTTGAGGAAACAACTTTTACCAATCGCAAATCAATAATTTTCCAGTTGCTGGTACAAATGCAGTTAATCCTGCGAAAAATACTTTAGTAACAGGAGATGTAGTGGATGGTATTTTGTTTTTCGATATTGATTGCCAAAGTACAAATGTATTAACTACAATAAATGTCAACATTGAATTTCAATCAGTCCTTACCTCTATCATCACTATTAAATCAAATGAAACGGCTATCTACTAGGGCGAAATGATTAGCTATAGGTAATGCCTTCTGAGCTAATCCAATTTTTGAATGGAGTTTAGATTGGCAAGTTTTAAACAACACTCATGCAGAAATTAATTAGAGAAGTTTACTGATGAAGTTATTTGAAAGTTATTTAGGATTTACATTTTTTCTAGCAAAGCCAAAAGCTTGCAATGCACTATTATTGTTAGCTACTATGATAATACTATTTTTTGATTTGGAATTTACAATGGCCAAATCACGGACATCTTCTCGACAAAACAAACCACTTTCAGCAGGCTCAATCGGTGTGAAATTGCCTTTTCCATCTCCAATCAAATAAGTCCCAATGCCAGCATCGGCAGCACCTGTTTCAACTTCTGCTACAAAGAAATTTCCAGCAATAACGATATCCAAATTTCCATCTCCGTTAAAGTCTGATGTCACGATCCCAAAAGTTGGTGCCACTTGTGCCCGATTATCTAAAGGTTTTAAAACAAAAGTACCCTTATTATTTTCGATATAAGAAGTACGAAATTCAGTTGCTTCTGCTTTTAATGAACCATCCAACTGATCTCCATAAACATCTCGAATATCAGAAGAAGCAAAATCAGTATAGGTTGGAAATTTGTCTTCTAATGTTGGCATTTGTTCGGAGGAGCATTGGCGTCCGCGCAGAGGAAATTCGGTACCATTTTGAAAATAACCTAATACTATATCCCATTTTCCATTATTGTCAAAGTCATCGCAATAGATTTTGAAAGGTGCTTCTTGTGTTGATTGGTATTTATAATTCAATCCCAAATTACCAGCCACTAAATCCATATCTCCATCATTATCAAAATCGGCAGCAATTACTTTATTCCACCAACCAACCGAGTTTATATCTAAACCCATAGCACTGGTTTGATTTTCCAATTTTCCGCCTTTATTCATAAAAACAGTTATTGGCATCCATTCTCCAACAACGACCAAATCCATTTGACCATCTTTATTATAATCTACCCAAACGGCGGAACTGACCATGCCCAATTCGTTTAATTCAGGTGCAACTTCTGCAGTAACATCTATAAACGTTCCACCATTATTTTTTAGGATAGTACTTTTAGCTGGTTTCAAATATTTACCTGGTGTCAAACGACCTCCAACAAAGAGGTCTAAATCTCCATCTCCATCATAATCTGCAACTTCAACACAGCCTCCACTGGCCGTCATTACTGGTAAAGCGTTAGTCTTTGAAAAGCTTTTCCCGTTTTGATTTAGATATAAACGATCTTGTAAAAATGGTGAATTTTCAGAAAATTCGTTACCTCCACTAACCACATATAAATCTTGAAAACCATCTCCATTGGCATCGAAAAATAAAGCATCAAGATCTTCTTGTTGAGCATGATCATCCCAAGGTTGATTTTTGGTTGCTGAAAATTTCATGTCATCCATTTGTATAAACAATTCACCTTCCTGATTGGCTGCACCACAAACATAAAAATCATCATAGCCATCATTATTGACATCTCCGACCGTAATTCTTGGTCCAAACCTGGACATTTCGTGTGGTAATAAAACCTGATCTTTGTAATCATCAAAACCATTTTCTTTATGTCGATGTTTTAGGCCTATCAGTTTTCCTACATCTGCAAATAGTCTTTCCCCCCTTGGAAGAGGAGGTGCTTGTGCTTGTGCTTCAGCATTGCTAACTGTTAAAGTCTGATTCGCATCTATATCTGTTATTGTTTGATGTTTACCATTAAGCCAGGTGATTTCGACTTTATCAATTTTACTATTAGTCCCAAAACCAAAATGCATAACAGGCTCAACAGCCGAAGCATAGCCTCTGGAGTTATACAATTCTTGAAATTGTTTTTGACCATCTGTAGTTACAGTCACCTTTGTTCCAAGCCCCATTAAGTTTTGAGAACCACCCTTGAATTTTAATCGGAGATAATTGTTTTGATTATTAGAACGGGCATTATTCTGAAAGATACTAGCAGGATCATTGATATTATTAATTACAATATCTAAATCACCATCATTATCAAGATCTGCATAAGCCGCACCATTTGAAAAAGCCTTTACCCCTTCAAATCCCCATTGCTCATTCATTTTGGTAAAAGTCAAATCTCCGTTATTTTTATAAATGTAACTGGGTAATTTGTTTGACTCTAATCCGACTTTCAATTCATTCCAGGTTACAGCAGCAGCTTTTTGATACTTTTCTACAGTCTTTTTATAATCTTTATTTTCAATATCTCTAAGAAATCCATTAGTGATTAATAAATCCTTGAGCCCATCATTATCATAATCAGCAAAGAGCACGCTCCAACTCCAATCTGTATTAGGAATACCTGCCATTTGGGCAATCTCTGAATAAATTCCTTTTCCATTGTTCAACTGAAGGGCATTGCGCATATACTGAGGATGATATCCTGCCTTAATAGCGGAATAAAACTTTTTGGGATTCATACTAGGCATATTAACTTTCTGTCGAAAATTATCCTCTGCAGTCATATCCGCAGCACAAATATCCAATAATCCATCATTATTAAAATCCGCAATATCCATCCCCATTGAAAAATTAGCGGTATGTCGAAAGGCAAATTTCATCCCATCCATAAAATTGTTTCCTTCTATATTAAAGTAACAATTATCGCTTGCTTGATAATCATTACTCACGTAAATATCAGGAAAATTATCACCATTTAAGTCACCAA
The DNA here is from genome assembly GCA_937927195.1 of uncultured Chitinophagales bacterium. GTDB lineage: Bacteria > Bacteroidota > Bacteroidia > Chitinophagales > UBA2359 > JAHDGP01. Next base: position 10,547 of record CALBCY010000328.1, on the reverse strand, counting down.
TGCCTAAGCCTAAACCATGTGCAAAATTATTTATCCCAAACTGTTTAGCGATTTCTGTAAAAGAACCATTCCCATTATTGCGATACAATTTATCTCTTTCATCATCAGAAGGATTTTCAGCTAAGCTTTTATGTTCAGAATAAGACATCTGAAATTTTGCTGGATGATTCGTGATATAGACATCTAGGTCTCCATCCAAGTCATAATCGAAAAATGCACTATGTATGGAATAACCTGAGTCGTTCAGCCCAAAGTTTTTTCCCACTTCGGAGAAAGTGTTATTTTTATTATTGAGGTATAAAAGATTTGATCTCAAAATAGGATTTAATTCATTTGATCCACCTCGAGCTACATAAATGTCTAAATATCCATCTGCATTAATATCGACCATATTAACACCAGTACACCAGCCACTTCCGCCAACGCCTGCATTTTTGGAAATATCTTCGAATTTCATATTTCCTTTGTTGAGGTATAACTTGTTACCCACTTGATTACCTGCAAAATAAAGATCTGGCAGGCCATCATTGTTGATGTCTCCAATGGCTACACCACCCCCATTATACATATATTGATCAATGTAATAGTTGTGGGCCAAATCTTCCGTAATGACATTATTAAAGTCAACACCAGATGTTTTAGGATTTATGATTGAAAACAATTGCCCTGACCCATTGATTGGAGTACTAGTGGAATTATATGTAGCAGTCGAACTAGGTGTAGAAGTCTCGTTTTTACAAGAGACTAAGAGTAAAAAAAACAATAAAAGAGGACTAAAAGGTTTCATTTTTTCGAATGTTATCATCTCAATTTTATGTTTAGCATCGTATGGTATCTAAAATTCATTTTTTTTACCAAAATACTAAATATGCATCTCTTTTTGTAGGCAATTGAACCCAAGCTGCGAATAATTTTTAGTTTTTGTCCTCATTGAATTAAGCTCATGAAATTGAGACAAATCCTAAACTTGTCTGTTCCGCAATGAACAGATCTCAATCCGTCTACCCTAAGATTTTTCAATGAAGGCAAAAAACTATTGCGAGATTTGAGTAAATAGTTCTCGAAGACTAGTTATCTTTGTTTGCTTGTTGTGCTAGTCAGGGCATAATAATAGCTGCGGTAATTGTACTTACTCTAAGTCTTAAAAGGTACAATAATTAAAAATAGAAATACACTAAATTGGAGTACTTCCATTGAAATGTAATAATTCTTTACTGTCTATTAGTGAATGTTATTCATTTCAGATTATCCTTCATTTAATTAATAATTTTTGATTTCATATATCTTAGTTGTTGCGATTTTAATACTATTCTTTTGTGTTCTTTACAGACTGATGTCTATTGGAAAAAAAAAGAAATGGAATTTGCCTGCAAGAGCGCTAAATGAGGAAGAAAGAAAGATTCTAATTGATCTAGTTCCATTTTATAAAGGTCTAAACAATGATGAAAAAAAGCAATTTGAATTTGAGATTATGGAGTTTCTCGCAAATTGCAAAATTACCGGTGTTAATACTGAAATTGATGCTACTGACAAAATCTTAATTGCAGCCAGCGGAATAATTCCAATCTTTGCTTTTCCTGAGTGGAAGTATTACAATCTGAAAGAAGTCTTGGTCTACCCTAAGTCCTTTAATAGAAATTTTGAAACATCTGGAAAAGACAGAACCATTTTAGGAATGGTCGGAACTGGATACATGGAAGGTAAGATGATTCTTTCAAAAAATTCTTTAAGACATGGATTTAAAAACAAAACAGATAAGCGAAATACAGCAATACATGAATTCATTCATTTGATTGACAAAATGGATGGTGAAATAGATGGTGTTCCGAATGTGCTGTTAGAAAATCAGTATGTCTTACCTTGGTTTGATTTGATTGACAAAAAGATCAAAGAGATTGCCAGTGGTAAAACGAATATTAACCCTTATGCAGCAACCTCTCGTGTTGAATTTTTTTCTGTTCTAGGAGAATACTTTTTTGAAAAGCCCAAGTTTTTAAAAAGAAAGCATCCAGTATTATATGATTATTTGGTGGAAATATTTGACCAAGACATGGCTGAAAGAGACTTAAAATAATTCAATATTTTCCTGTGAAATTTATTGCTAGAAGAACCATAATTGATTCTTTTTCTCTTAAATCAATTGCCATCATTCAGGTACAAATACATTGCAATAAAAAATGCACCCTCATCTTTTTCGCCTATAATTTGGATAATATCTATCCAAATAGCTTACATCTATCGTGTATTATTGAAAAGAATCTCAATTTCTTTGGTGTTTCGGATAGAATGTTTAAATTACACATTCATTTATTAACATATAAAAAACGCCTACTATGAGTAAATTTGACGAAGCAATTGAGCTATACACTGCCGAGATGAAAGGCAAGCTGAAAATGTCAAGAGTTGATGTCGATTTGTTGACAAAAGTTGCCAAGGGTCTTGGACCTTCTTTGTACAGAAAAGACGCTGCTAAAGTTGCCTGTTCTAACAAGGACGAAATGGACAGAGTTAAGAAAAATTTCCTAATCAAGAAATTAGGTTGTGCAGATACAGCTAAATTGGATGACGCTTTAAAAGATGTCTGCACTCAAATGGGAAGCTCCAACAGAAACAAGTATAGAGCAATCTTCTATTATTTGTTGGTTAAAAAAATGAAGAAATCAAAAGTGTACGCTTAAGCCTAAGCTGCAATTTTAAATAATGATTTTCCAGTTTTATACCCATAGAGTTTAAACTAAAAATAAAAGCCTGAACAGAATTTCTGTTCAGGCTTTTTTATTTCATTTAAAAGGATTCCTTTCCTGTTCATGCCATTGAATAGCTGAAAAAGAAGAATATTTGGTCCTTATTTAAAGTTCATTCCAACTAATGCTTTATTGGCCTTTTGTTTTCTTAAAGATTCTGTCAAAAGGATTTTTCTCAAACGCATGAAATTAGGAGTTACTTCTAAATATTCATCTGCCTGAATGTACTCCATACATTCTTCTAGTGAGAATTTTACTGCTGGTGCCAATTTAGCACTGTCATCCTTTCCAGCAGCTCTCATGTTAGTAAGGTTTTTACCTTTAACAACATTGATTGATATATCGTTGTCTCTGGTATTTTCACCTACTATTTGACCTTCGTAAACTTCTTCTCCTGGATTGATGAAGAATCTACCTCTATCTTGCAATTTGTTAATCGCAAAGGCTTTGGCTGTTCCAGTTTCCATTGAAACCAAAACTCCATTTAATCTTTTAGGAATATCTCCCTTCATTGGTTCGAAAGCAATGAATCTGTGATTCATAACCGCTTCACCAGTAGTCGCAGTAAGGATTCTGTTTCTTAATCCAATCAACCCTCTTGAAGGAATCTTGAATTCTATGTGTTGCAAGCTTCCTTTTGGCTCCATGATCAACATTTCCCCTTTTCTTGCGGTAACCAATTCGATTACTTTACCAGAAAATGCTTCAGGAACATCAATCGATAAAGTTTCGATTGGCTCGCATTTTACTCCGTCAACTTCTTTTATAATAATTCTTGGCTGACCTACTTGCAATTCATATTGCTCTCTTCGCATCGTCTCAATCAATACACTTAAATGCAAGATACCACGACCGTAAACCAAAAATGCATCGGCTGAATCAGTTTCCTCAACACGCAAGGCCAAGTTCTTTTCAGTTTCTTTGAAAAGTCTGTCTCTTACTTGTCTCGAGTTTACATACTTTCCGTCTTTACTATAAAACGGAGAGTTGTTGATCGTAAACAGCATATTCATTGTTGGTTCGCCAATCTCTATTGGCTCTAAACCTTCTGGGTTTTCAAAATCAGCAATCGTATCACCAATTGTAAAATTCTCCAATCCAACGACAGCGCAAAGCTCACCTGACTGAACCTCTGAAACTTTTTTTCTGCCCAAGCCTTCAAATACAGATAACTCTTTTATTTTAGTTTTAATAATTGAACCATCGTTTTTTACCAACGAAACTGAAGTACCTTCTTTCAAAGTTCCTCTGTGAACTCTTCCAATCGCGATACGACCAGTGAAGTTAGAGAAATCTAAAGAGGTGATTTGCATTTGTTGGGTTCCTTCAATCATTGGAGCAGAAGGAATTTCAGTAAGGACTAAATCCAATAATGGCGTAATGTCTTCTGTAATGTTCTCCCAATGATCACTCATCCATCCTTGTTTAGAACTTCCGTACATTGTTTTGAAGTCCAATTGTTCTTCGGTAGCATCCAAATCAAAGAAAAGGTCGAACACAGCTTCATGTACTTCATCAGGACGACAGTTTTCCTTGTCAACCTTGTTGATGACCACAATTGGTTTCAAGCCCAATTTGATCATTTTTTCCGTAACGAAACGCGTTTGTGGCATTGGTCCTTCAAATGCATCTACTAAAATGATGCAACCATCGGCCATTTTCAAAACTCTTTCAACTTCTCCTCCAAAGTCAGCGTGACCAGGAGTATCAATGATGTTAATTTTGACGCCTTTATAGGTAACAGAAACGTTTTTAGAGGTAATGGTTATACCACGCTCTCTTTCAAGGTCATTGTTGTCAAGTATCAAATCACGAACTTCCTCGTTTTCACGAAACAAATTGGTTTGAGCAAAAATCTTGTCAACCAAGGTCGTTTTACCGTGATCAACGTGAGCGATAATTGCAATATTCTTAATTTCAGTCATTTCTCTTTTTTTAAGGCTGCAAAGGTACATTATTATCCTGCCAAAAATGCAAGACATAGTTTTTTTATACCTACGTATAAAAATTTCTTTTGAATGGCTTTATGACTGGCTTTTTAAAGATAGTATCTGATTATTATAATCTTTTGGAGATTTTCAAAGTCATAATCAAAGAAATTATTGCATTTCCATAAAAAAGTAGCAAAATTGAATCATTCAAAAAAGCCGACAGGAGTAGCTAGAGTGGAGGTTTTGGTGCTGTTTCTAACAATTACTGTATGCAATGTTTCATATAAATAAATATTAATAAAAATTTGATTTGTTTGTCAAGCATTTCCAAAAAATTATCATTATTTTTACTTTAAGCACATTTTACTATAAATTAGTACTTTAGTTTTATTAAAATCGAATTATGAAGATTTACAAAGTTTTTTTTAGTTGTTTAGCTGTAATGGCTGTTTGTTTAGCATCTTTTGGCCAAAGTGAATTGGATAAATGCCAAAAAGACTTAATGATATTGGAACAGGAATTTTCAATGAAGGAGAATCAGTTGAAAAGCAACAATAGGAAAGAACTGGAGCGTTCCAGAACTGCACTAAGAATGGCTTTGAGAGATAAAGAATCTAAAAGTGAAATAAATACCGCAAAATCTAACTATGAGGATCAAAAGAAGGAGTTAGACTTGAAGTTGGAAAAGAAAATGGTCGAATTGAAAAAAGATCTAGGCATTAAAAAAGCAGAATTGATTGAGTCCTGCCCTGATTTAGCTAAAGCACTGAAAAAAGAAGAAAAGGCGAAAGCTAAAAAGAAGTAATATGGTATTGACTAGAAATTTAATCAATAATCATCTTATATATTGAAGAGCATATAATAAACAATAAAAAAGCCAGCCCGAAGGGCTGGCTTTTTTTCTTTCCGCATCTCGGAATTATTAAAGAAATCAGGATCATGTTTTTTTTGTTTTAAGCTTTTGGCAGTTAGATTTTTTTTTACTTCCTCTCCTAACAACAACCAACAGACGAGCAAAAAAAATGGCCACCGGAAAAGCTAGTCTAGTTTCCAATCTATCGATAAAATATTCCGGCAGCCAACCAGAATCCGACTTACGCATGTCGGACCTACCGTCTTACCCCATAAAGTTTTATTGCCTTACAAATATCAGTTCTGTTAAGCACATCAACTTTAATAATCCGGTTGAATTATGGAATCATCTATCCCATAATTAAAAAATAAAACACTTTGTATTTGCTGATCGTATTTTTGCTGATCATATTATAATTAATCAATCCTCGATTAATCAAATTGTATTTCAGCCACCCCAATCTTGCTTCGATTCATCCTCCATTTATCATAATCTGTTACTTGGACAGTCCCATCAAGATTTGCATCCAAATCATTATAGGTATACAGTTGTGCTGGATCTGCCTGCCATGCATCGCCGTCCGTATTCTGAATAATGCCATCCTTGTTAAAATCTCCAGCAAACATCATTGCTTTATTGTCGCTTGAAATTTTCAACTGATCCGGACCAAATGCTTGATTGATGCTGGTTGTGAAATCAAAGGACATTTGGGATTCGGCAATTAGAGCGACAGAGCTTAGAATGTCCAAGTGGTTTCTATGCCTGATGCAGAAGTAATAAGCATTGCCATCTTCTAGATTCGTAAACCGAAGTGGAATTCCGTTTGGCCCTAAAATGGTGCCATCTTCGTATAAAATGGCGGCCTTGGTTTCAATCGTCACCGTTGCTCGGTCACCAGAAACGTTTGGATTGCCAGAACGGGCTTCTACCAAAACCCAGTCAACCATATTTTCTGCAACGGAACCTATTGTTTCAGTCCCTTGATAATTAAATGGAGCAGCTGAATAGGGTTGAAAAGTCGGTATCAATTCGTTGAGCGGTGATTGCATTGAAGCAGCACCAGTATATGGTCCTTCAAGAAATACTTTCAGTTCGAGATTATATCCTTCAAAGCATGGCATACCTGCTCCTACAACAGAACAGGGAACTATCAACCCGTTAATGTTCGCAAAGCTTCCAGTCATGAATTGATCCAATAAGCTATTGTCCACACAAAGCCAGTCATCGAGAATACTTCTGTAAACGGATCTGTAATCACTCGTTGGAGGTAGACTGAAATCTGCTGTGGTATCTCCGGGATTTATTAGGCTGCTCAAATCAGGCGCGGTTCCATGGAATCCAGCAGAATCCAATCCGCCACCCCACATCATCATTGCACCTCCACCTCCGTGATCTGTTCCTCCGCCGGAGTTTTCCCCAACTGTTCTTCCAAACTCTGAAATTGTAAAGGTCAACACCTTGTCTCCAAAACCATTGGCTTCCAAATCTTGCATAAAGACACTCATTGAGTCGAAGAGGTCTTCCATTATGTGTTGGTACCCACCGAATTGTTGAACATGAGTATCAAATCCCACCACATCAACCATATAAACCCTTGTTCCTAAATTCCCCTTGATCAATCTGCTTAGTAAATGAAGTTTTTTGCCTAAAGTTCTGTTTGCCCAATTTACAGTTGCTGGATATTCAAATTGACTGGTTGATGCTGAAGCGTCATAGGCTTCTTTTATTATTGAGGTGTAAACTTGGGTTGTATTTGCAATAGTTCTGGCAAAGCTTAACTCATTTCCAAAAAGGCAAGGGGGTAAATTCACCAAATCATACAATTCCCCGCTTTCAATAATTGTTTCTAGATCTTCCTGGTTTTTAATGAGGTATGAAATGTTCCCTTGGCCAGTTTCGAACATTACATCCGTCGAAGATCCGATGTGAATCGCTGGAGGATATTCTGGCAAATTTGAAAGGTAATCTGGGAATTGATTGTTTAAATATCGTCCCATCCAACCGGTTTGATTTATGGTGTTACCACTTGAGGTGGACCAAGCTTCTTGTCCAAGGAAATGAGAGGCATGCATATTGTCGTAGCCTGCTGAATGAACGATGGACATTTTGCCTTCATTCCACATTGCTTCTATGTTACTTTTGTCAGTGTTTAGAAAAGAGTTGGGGATTCCGTAACCACCACCGAGGTTGTAAAGATCGGGTTTGGCTACACCAATAGTAGGCCTTACCCCATAATACAATTCATGTTGGTCATAAGGAATGATTGATCCCAAGCTGTCATTTCCACCATTTAGTCTCAAGATAACCAGTATTCTATCCGAGTTACAATCATTTACAAATGGTGTAAAAGCGGAGAGACCCAATGCATTTATTGGTAATTGGTTCATGAATAATGAGGCAGAACCCATTGTACCTAGCGTATTTAGAAAGCTCCGTCTTGACCATTTTTTGTGGTCATTGGAATGAGCAGAATGCTCCTTTAATTTTCTTCCTTTCCGTTCCTGATTTTTGTCTGGATTTGAGTTATGGCTATGTTCGTTGTGATCGTGATCGCACATGATTTTTGTTTTTTTTAGGATGTTGGATTAATTCTATCCAGGTTTGATGCTGGTAAAATTGATTTATACAAAGCTCTTGTTTAAAATTTCTTCCATTGAAATCTATTAATTTTGTTTTTTAACAGAGTTGGTATTCTGGAAGTTGGCAAATGAATGTTAGCAGGTCTCTAATTTGGGGTCCCAGATTTGGGTGGGACCAATTCCAGTAACCTTGATCAAACTCTTCCTGGGGAATACTTCCTCTAAAGCTTGCTGCTGCTTGCTCAATTTGCCCTGGTGTGTAAGCTTTTAAATAATGAGCAAGACAAGTTTCACCAATGACTAATGGGTCTGTTGAACTCTGGCAAAGTGTTTCTATGAAATTTTGAATAAAGGGTTCACTTGAAAAGCCATTAATTTTAGAAGCACTTTCATTCCATCTTTGTAGCATTTGAGTTGTAGAGAGCCATGCATGATGGCCATCCCAGCCTCCAACATTTGGCGGTGCAAAAAACTCTTGTCCATTTTGTCTTGAGGAATAACCCACGTTCCAACTATAAGTTGACATGAGGCTAACAAATGGCGCCATCATATTTGTACTTGGACAGCTAAGTGGATCGCCTTGATAAATTTCTGCTGACGGATTGTCCGGAAAGACTTGCCCAGATCCGCTATAAATAGTTGCATAGGAATTAATATCAAAGCTATAGTTCGGAATTTCTGTATCGAGTGCTATTCCGCTATCTACATAAAGTCCTGTGTAAAACTCCGCTGGACTTTTAATTTTTGCCCCGATAAAACAATCTTCGAAAAAGTGTTCACTCTTTAATAATTGTTCGACTACAGGTGCAATTTCAAAGTTCGAAGCCAGAAAGGTATTTTTCATTTCAGAAATAATCAGCTCATCAATTTCTAACGGATGAACAAATTCTGAATAAATTTTTCTGCAAATAAAGTCCGCAATTTCTTGTGGTTTTTGTGCAAACAAATTATCAACCATCCCAAATAAGTCGAAGTTAGCCTGTTGTCCAAAAATAGTTTTAAGTCCATCGTCGTGACAGTTCGGGTCTATTAATGGATTGAAGTCACCATAATAAGTCCAATAACCTTGGGTTGTATGGGTTTTTGTGAAATAATAACCACTCAAGGCTTTGGCAGTTTCAGTAACATCATTGACTAGAAGGTCGTCATCGTCCGTGTAATTTCCTGGACCGATGGTAAACAGCTCGTAAAACTCTCTGGCTAGATTTTCATTCGGGATATCTCCAGCTTCACAAAGCCTGTTGTCATTTGCGTTTAAATAGGACATTATTGATTTGTCCAATAACATGATCTCTGCAAAGTCCTTGAAATTTCCAAAGGCATTTTCCATTAAATTTTTGTAATATCTATACATCCAATGGGAATTCTCATATTGATTGATGCTACTTACAAAATGGTTGTGCCAAAAGAAAGCCATTTTGAATCTCAATCTGTTTGGGGCATCCGCCATACCTACAATCCACTCAGCGGATATGGCTCTTTTTGTATCATTACCTATTTGCCCATTACTGTAACATTGGCTGGCCGTCAGCCAAGTATCATGGTCCCAACTCATCCATGCAGGATCTGGTTCGAGAGGTGTGTTTATAGCTTGATTAACTATTTCCTCGACCAAATCGACGGGATTCATTTGTAGGGCTTGGTTAATTGTTTCAGGATCTGCTCCCATTCCAATTCTTCTGTACAAATGCTGGGCTCTGTTTTTATCCCAAGGCTTTGCAGGGCTAGGATCGTACGGAGTTATTACTCCAGTGGTGCAACAATCTGTCATCATATCTACTTATTTTTCTTATTCAAATATCAGATATATTCAAAGAAAACTCACATGATAAATTGACGTAAATCTATTTTGTAATAGAGTGTTTTATTTTGTAAGTAATTGACATACAATTAAGTAAAATGTTTTTGTGGTAATTTTATCTAGTTTTGTTTTGGCTAAAATGGCTGTGGTTCTTTAGAATACTTTAGGATATGCCATATTATTGAAATTTTAATGCCTTAATTTGTGTTACTGTTTGTTGAATTTATTACTAAACAGTAGTTGTATGAAATCTACTTGGTGAGTATTTATTTAATACTAATTTTATTCAGGCAACTATTTAATATTCTTCAGAATTGTAATTTCACTCTTCAATTGGAACACAAATAATAACATCGAACGAATGAAAAAAATTATTTTAATCTTTGCCCTATTTAATATCTATTCTTTAAATGCCCAAGTTGATTTGGAAGAAGGCTTAGTTGCATCCTATCTATTCTCAGGAGATACACAGGATTCATCTGGAAATGGAAATCATAGTTTTCTTTTAGGCAATGCAACCTTGAACGAGGTTTTGTCTTGTGGTGACAACAGCTTTGATGGGGTATCATTGCCACATACTGTACTAGACGGATTAAATGACTTTAGCGTTTGCCTGGATGTAAAATTTGATTTATTTCA